>DAOMCN010000050.1:0-9157 GCA_035427885.1 Acidocella sp.
CGAACGTCGATTTCTATTCGGGCATCATCCTCAAGGCGATGGGCTTCCCGACCAACATGTTCACGCCGATCTTCGCGCTCGCACGCACTGTGGGCTGGATCAGCCAGTGGAAGGAAATGATCGAGGACCCGCAGAACCGCATCGGCCGTCCGCGCCAGATCTATACCGGCGCGCCTAACCGTGATTACGTGCCGATCACCGAGCGTGGTTGAGACGCAGACATGCTGGGAAGGGGGGCATTTTGCCCCCCTTCTTTTTTTGCGGGGCGCGTGCAAGCTGGCGGTATGAGCATGGGTAAAACCTTCCTGGCCGAGAGTCCGTGGCGCAACCTGATCGGCGGGTTGATCTATCTGCTCGCCGTGATCGCCCTCGCGACGCTGGCGTATGTGCTCGCGGGCTGGTCGTTTGGCGATGCATTTTATTTTGTCATTATTTCGGTTTTTACAGTGGGCTATGGCGAGTTGCACCCGATCCAAGGGGTGCTGCGCGGCATTACTATCTCGACGATTGTCATGGGTTGGCTGGGCATTACGTTTCTCGCCGCCGCTTTTGTCCAGTTCATCACCATCACCCAGCTGCAACAATTATTCGGGATCAAGAGGATGAAGACGCAGATCGACAAGTTGAACGGGCATGTCATCGTTTGCGGCTATGGGCGGATCGGGCAGATGCTGGCCGATGAGCTGAGTGCGGGCGGGGCGGAGTTTGTCATTATCGATCTTGACGAAGAGCGATTGGCCGAGGCGGTGACGCATGGGCATATGGTGTGGCGGGGGGATGCAACCGACGAGGAGGTACTCAAGACTGTGGGAGTGGAGCGTGCTCGCGCGTTGGCGACCGTGGTGCCCAACGATGCGGTCAACGTGTTCATCACCCTTTCGGCGCGAAACATCAGCAAAGAGCTGGAGATTATCGCGCGCGCCAACGCCACCAGCACCAAGAGCAAGCTGCTACAGGCTGGGGCCAGTTCGGTGGTGGAGCCGACGCATATCGGCGCCGAACGCATTGCTCAGCTCATCTTGTTCCCGCGCACTTCGATCATCACCGATGGCACGACGCGGATGCGCATGTTGAGCGCTGGGCTGCATACGCTGGGCCTGGATATCGAGATCATGGCCGTCGCCGCGGATTCGCCACTCGCCGGGGCGAGTATCGATGCGATCGAACGCGAGGCCGTCGGCAGTTTGTTCGTTATCGCCGTTACCCGTAAAAATGGCGAGACGATCACCCGGCCGGACCCCACGACGCTGATCGAAGCGGGGGACGGCGTGGTGGTGATTACCCGCTCGGGCCGGAGCAGGCCGAAGATCAGCTAGCGCGGTACTTTTTAGCTTTTCGCCAGGGTGCCGTAGATTGCGCGCATGCGTTTTTTGTCGAGCTTGCCAACCGAGGTTTTTTCCAGGGACTGGGCGAAGACGATTTGGTCGGGGACGGCGAAGCGGGAAAGCTCGCCGGTGTCCACACGGGCGCGGACCAGGGCTTTGATGTCCTCTTCGCTGGCTTCGGCATCGGCTTTGAGGATGACGATGGCGATCGGGCGTTCGCCCCAGCGCGCGCTCTCGATACCGATCACGGCGCATTCGCTCACAGCCGGGTGGCGCAGCAGGATGTCCTCCAGGGCCAGGGAGGAAATCCATTCGCCGCCGGTTTTGATTACGTCCTTGCTGCGGTCCACGATGTGGAGGTAGCCGTCGGCGTCGATTTTGCCGATGTCGCCGGTGTGCAGCCAGCCGCCTTTCCACAGCGACTCAGAGGCTTCCTCGTTCCTGCTGTAGCCTGGAGTCAGGCTCGGCGTGCGGGCGACGATTTCCCCCACGGCGATGCCGTCATGGGGGAGGTGATTCATGTCGTTATCAACGATGGAGACTTCCGCCAGGGCTGCGGGCAGGCCGGTTGCGCAGCGGATCGCGACGTCCTGGTCCGAGCCGGTTGCGCCGGGGGAGGTGTCCTGTTTGAGCTGGGCAACGGTCAGGATCGGGCAGGTTTCGGACATGCCGTAGGCGGTGAATACATCGATCCCGCGCGCCAGGGCTGCGCGGCAGAGCGATTGTGGCATAGCGGAACCGCCGATGATGACGTGCCAATGGCTGAGGTCAATGGCCTTGGCCTCGGGTGCGGTGAGGAGCATGTTCAGGATGGTCGGGACGCAGTGGGAGAGGGTGACGCCTTCCGTGGCCAGGAGGTTTAGCACCGTCGCCGGGAGGAAGCGTCCGGCGTAGACCTGTTTCATGCCCATCATTGTCGCCACGTAGGGGATGCCCCAGGCGTGGACGTGGAACATCGGGGTCAGGGCGAGGTACACATCCTCACGCGAGATGCGCCCGTTCAGCCCGCCCATCAGGAAGGTGGACATCACCGTCAGCGTATGCAGCACGAGTTGGCGGTGGGTGAAGTACACACCCTTGGGTAGGCCGGTGGTGCCGGTTGTGTAGAAGGTAGTGGCCTGGGTGTTCTCGTCGAAATCCGGGAAATCGGTCAGCGGGAGCGTGGCGGCAAGGAGAGTTTCGTATTCGCCCGCATAGGCTTCGCCATAGCCGCTATCCGCGCCGACGCCGTCATCGGCGAGGCAGATGAAATGTTTGATTTTGGGCAGTTTTTCGCGGATCTGGGCGCAGACGGGGTAGAAATCCTTGTTGATCAGGAGGATTTCGGCGTCGCAATGGTTGATTGTGTAGGCGATCTGCTCCGAGCTCAGGCGGATGTTGGCCATCATCAGCGTGGCACCCAGCATTGGGATGGCGAAGTAACATTCGAGGTAGCGGTTGGAGTCCCAATCCATCACGGCGATGCGGGTGCCGGCTTTCGCGCCAAGCGCGGTCAGAACGGCACCGAGGCGGTGGATGCGTTCGGAGAGCTGCGGGTAGGTGAAGCGCTGTTCACCGCGATAGACGATCTCTTTGCGGCTGGCCTGGGCGAGCGGGGTTTTCAGGATGTTCTTGATCAGCAACTGATAGTTCTGGGCTGGCATCGTTGGCTCCCGGGTTTTTTGGTTTTATCGCGATAATGGCCTGTTTTCGGGCGTTTACAAGCTAAAGATCCCAGATCGCGCAGGTGGTCGAGGCGGTGGCGTAGAGCTTGCCCGACGCGTCGGTGATCCGGCCTTCGGCGAAACCGGCTTTGCGGCCGACGCTTAAGCTGTGGCCCTCTGCGGTGATCAGGCCGGTGCTCTGGGTGATGGCGCGCTGGTAGCTGACTTTCAGCTCCAGTGTTGTGAAGGCGCGCTTGCGGGGCAGCAGGGACTGGATGGCGCAGCCCATGACTGAGTCCAGCAGCGTCGCGGCGGTCCCGCCGTGGACCGTGCCTAGGCCGTTATAGAGATGCTCGCCGATGGGAAGTTGCATCACGATATGGCCCGGCGCGATGCTGGTCAGGGTGATGCCGAGGAGTTGGATGATGGGCGGCGGGGGGATCTCGCCAGAGGCCATCGCGTGCAGGGCCTCCAGGCCGGAGAGGGTCTGCATATGCGCGGCGGCGGCGTGCGGGTCCTCCCAGGTGGTGGTTCTGGTTCTGGACATGGTTTGGTTCCCCTTTTTTGTGGCGTCGGGGGATTTTGCGGGGGTTTACGTAAACGTCAAGAGATGGGGTGTTTTTGCCGGATATGACCGAGGGCAGCGTCGAACGCGGCGTCGGCATCCATGTGGCTGGTGTCGAGCAGAATTGCGTCCTGTGCTGGGATCAGCGGGGCGGCGGCGCGATTCTTGTCGGCTTCGTCGCGGGCGGTGAGGTCGGCCAGGACGTCCTCGAAGCTGACGCTCTCGCCCTTGGCAAGAAATTCGGCGAGGCGGCGCTGGGCGCGGGCCTGAGGGGATGCCGTGACGAAGAGTTTGATGTCGGCATGGGGGAAGATGATCGTGCCGATGTCGCGGCCATCGAGGACGGCGCCATGGGTGTCGCCAAAATTACGCTGGAAGGCGAGCAGGGCGGCGCGCACGCCAGGGATCGAGGCGACCTGGCTGGCGGCCTTGCTGGCGGTGGCGTCGCGCAGGTCCGAGCGAGCGAGGTCGGCGGGGCGCAGGCGCTCGGCGGCGGCGGTTGCGGCGTTGGGGTCGGCCGGGTCTGCGGCATCATCCAGCACGAGGCGTCCGACGGCGCGATATAGCTGTCCGGTGTCGAGATAGGGCAGGTGTAGCGTGGCCGCGAGGCGGCGGGCGAGGGTACCCTTGCCGGCGGCGGCGGGACCATCGATGGCGATAATCATGGCGCGCCGATGCTCGCGCCGAGCTTGCGCATCAGGGCGACAAAGCCGGGGAAGGAGGTGTCGATGAAGCTGGCATCGTCGATTTGCATCGGGTTGGCGGTGATCTGGCCGAAGATCAGGGCGCTCATGGCCAGGCGATGGTCCATATGGGTTTCCACGAGGCCGCCACCGGGGGGCGTACCGGTGCCGTGGATGATCAGGTCGTCGGCTTCGATCTCGACGCGCACGCCGCCTGCGCGCAGCATCGCGGCGGTGGCGGCTAGGCGGTCGCTCTCCTTGACGCGCAGTTCCGAGAGGCCGCGCAGGCGCGATGTGCCGCGCGCGGCGGCGCAGGCGATGGCGAGGATCGGGTATTCGTCGATCATCGAGGGTGCGCGCTCGGGTGGGACATCGACGGCGCGCAGCGCGGTGTGTTCCACAACAATGTCGCCCACGCTTTCGCCGCCCTGGATGCGGAAATTGCGGATGGTCAGCTCCGCACCCATCTCGCGCAAGCTGTCGAACAGGCCGGTGCGCAGCGGGTTCAGCCCAGCGCCGGTGATGACGAGGCGCGAGCCGGGGACGAGCAGGCCAGCGACCAGAGGGAAGGCCGCCGAGGAGGGGTCGCCCGGGACGATCACATCCGCCGCGCGCAGTTCGGGCTGGCCGGTTAGGTGGATGATACGGCCTCGGCCCTTTTGGGTGACGCTGAGCTTCGCACCGAAATGCAGCAGCATGTTCTCGGAATGATCGCGGGTCGGCTCGGGCTCCTCGACCTCGGTGATGCCGCGCGCGTTCAGCCCTGCCAGCAGGATGGCGGATTTGACCTGGGCGGAGGCGACCGGGAGGCAGTAGGTCAGGGGCAAAGCGTCCCGTGCGCCCTGGATCGAGAGGGGCAGGCGGTTACCAGCGCGGGCGGTGAATACGGCGCCGGACATTTTTAACGGCTCGATAACGCGGGCCATCGGGCGTTTGCGCAGGCTCGCGTCCCCGGTCATCACGGAATAAAAATCATGCGTCGCCAGAATGCCCGCGAGCAGGCGCGCGGCGGTGCCGGAATTGCCCATGTCCAAAACGTCATCTGGAGGGGTCAGCCCGCCGATACCGCGACCGGCGACCAGCCAGTCAGCGCCGTCTCGCGAGATTTCAGCGCCCAGCGCCTTCATTGCAGCGGCGGTGCGCAGCACGTCCTCGCCTTCCAGCAGGCCGCTGATGCGGGTTTGACCCACTGCCAGGGCGCCAAACATCAGGGCGCGGTGGCTGATGGATTTGTCGCCGGGGACGGCAATTTCGTCGGTCAGAGGGGCGGCGGGGCGGGTGGCCTTGAGCGGCCTTGCGGGTTGTGACTCCATGCCGGGCCGCTTAGCATATGCAAGCCGGTTTGACATAGCGGGCTGGGCATGGCATCGCGCCGCCCTTGTTGAAATTACGACGTTAGATAGAGGTTGTTCATGGCCAAACCGGAACTCGGCGAAAAACGTACCTGCGTGTCCTGTGGGGCGCGGTTTTTCGACCTTTGCAAGGAACCTGCCGTCTGCCCGAAATGCGCCACCGAACAGCCGGCAGAGCAGCCGCGTCTGAAGCGCGCGGCGCCGCACGCGGAAGAGGTTAAGAAAATCGCCAAGCCAGTGCCGACCGATCCCGATGATGTCGATGTCGAGGTCACGGATGATGACGCTGACGAGGATATCCTCGACGACGATGATGATCTTGATGACGATGTCGATGTCATCGATGCGGATATCGCGGTGCCGCCGGAGGGGGATGATACCGAGCGGTAACGCTGCGGGTTCGTCTCAGGTGGAAGATTGGAGGGCGGTTTCACCACGGGTGGAACCGCCCTTTTTCGTCTCAGGGCGGGCTGGACCGCCAGAGCAAGGCGGAGCCAACGCGCGGATATTGCGCGGGGACGCGCCAACTGCCCAGAACCATTGTGCTGATCGAGAGCGGCGGGGTGAGGTTTGGTGCCAGGGTCAGATGCAGGTCGATGTCTTTGTCGAAGAGGTCGATGTTTCCGGTCGCGTTGGCGAGGCCGCTGGTGCCCTTGAGGCTGGCGGCGGTTAGGGTCGCTGTGCCGTGGGCCAGGATGGCGGTTAGGGTCAGGCTGGTGAAACCGCTAACGCCCTTGGCCAGGGCTGCGCGCAGGGCACGGGCGCGTCCGGGCAGGGTCATCGCGTTGGCCAGGCCGTCGAGGTCGAAGCCGCTGAGGGTGCCGTTGCTGGCGGTCAGGCTTGCTGTGCCGCCGAGCGTTGCGAGCCAGATGCGCGGTTCGAAACCGGTGGCGGTCAGAGTCGCGGTGCCGTTCAAGATCCCCGTCGGCAGGCTGTAGGGGAAGGCGAGGGGGAGGGCGAGCTGGGAGGTGTCGAGTTTCGTGGCGGTCAGGGTGGCGGCGAGGGCGGGGGCGGTGGTCGCGGTGGTGGCCGCGGTCAGGGTGCCCGAGAGCGTCCCGCCAGCCAGGGCGGTGCGGGGCACGGCGAGGGTGGTTTGGTTGTGGGCGAAGGTCAGAGTGGCGGCGCTGGGGCCGAGGATGGGTGCGCCTGCGTAGAGGATACGGTTGGCGGTCAGGCCGATTTTACCGCTCAGGGCGGCGAGGCTGGTCCAGGGTAGGCTCAGCGCGCCGGGAATCGGGGGCAGGGCCAGGGTGTCGGCGTCGAGCTGGCCTGCGAGCACGCCGTTATTGCTCAGGAGCTTGCCGTTGACGGTTAACCCGCCGAGCGAAAGCACGAAATCGGGCAGGCCGTATTGGGTTGGGGAGGCGGTGAAATCGGCGCGGAGCGCGATCGAGCCTGCGCCGGGCCAGGAGAGACCTTGTGACAGGCCGAAAAGATTGAAGGCGGCGATGGCGCTGGGGTGGCGCAGGGAGAGCGGGCCACTGGCGCTGGATTGAGCGAGGTTGATCACCGGGGAAGCGGTTAGGCTGAAGTCGCCCAGGGTGGCGATCATGCTGGTGGCGAGCGCGGTGGTGGGGCCTTGCGCGGCGAGGGTCAGGCTCAGGCGGGGTTGCAGCAGGGCGGCGGGAGGTTGCCAGGACGCCGGGAGCAAGGCGCGCAGTGGCGCGGCGGACGGCAGGGATAGGAAGGCGTGCGCGGCGGTGACGTTGCCGGAATCGTCGAGCGCCAGACTGCCCGCGGCGAGGCCGTGGTAGAGGCTGGCGGAGAAGCGGCGCAGGTTCAGATGGCCGTAGAGACTGCCGTCGAGCAGCAGGTTGGTTAGCGCGAGAGGGCCGATGGTGGCGCGCGCGGCGGTGATCTGGGCGTCTAGGGCCAGGCCTGGGAGGGCGTGTTTCTGGGCGATCCAGGCGATCAGGGGGGGGAGGTCGAGCTGGTCAAAATTGAGCGTGCCGCTGGCACGCGGGCCGGTCAGGACCAAGTTGCCGGTTACGGTATCGGAGCCAAGGGTGCCGGAGAGCTGCGTCAGGACCAATTGGCTGGGGGTGCCTGCGAGGGTGGCGCTGAGCTTGGCGGTGTTCCAGCCGCGTGGGGCGGTCTGGGCGAAGCCTGCGAGTAGGGCTGGAAGGTCGGGGCTGGTCAGGCTGGCGCGACCCGAAAGCGTGCCGGAGGGCGCGATCTGGCCCACGGCGTCGAGGGTAGCGCTTCCGGGGAGGGTGACGCTCAGGGAATGGACGTTCAGGCCGGTCTCGGAGAGGTTCAGGCTAGTTTGCAGGGCGGGAAGCGTGCGGCCACCGGCAATGACGTTGCTAGCCGACAGGGTGAGCGATAGCGGCAGGTTGGGCCATAGCTGACGCCAGGGTTGCAGTTGTTCAAGATCCAGATTCTGCGCGGTGAGGTTGGCGCTGAATGCGGGCTCGATGAGGTTGAGCGCGGCGCTGCCTTCGAGGGTGGTTTTGCCGCTGGCCACATGCAGGTCGGTGAAGGCGATTTGGTTGGCGTCGGCGGTGATGTTGGCGGTGCCCGAGAGATTTGGTGCAGAGACGCTAAAGCCGCCTTCCAGGGTGCCGGTGTCGGTGAGGTTCCCCGCAATATGGGTGGTGAAGGGGCCGCGGGTAGCGTCAAGAGTCAGCGGGGCGGCGCCGGTGAGGGCGATGGTGCCTAGTGCGGCCGAGAGGGAGAGTTTCTGGCCTTCCAGCGTGCCGCTGCCTGAGACGGTGAACGTGCCGCCCTGGCCGGTGAAGATATCGGCGTCGATCCCGGTGATGTGGGCGGTGCCGAGGGTGATGTCGCCGTTATGGATCTGGGCATGCAGGGCGGCCAACCAGGGCGGCGGGGCGATGGCGCGGGGGCCGCCGGGGAGCGGCCAGGGGAAGGCGAGTACCGGCGCGTCCAGCACCAGGCTGGTGGCGCTGAGCTGGCCGTGCAGCAAGGCGGGCAGGGAGATGTCCAACGCCAGGGAGCGGGCTTGCAGGTTTTCGTTGTCCGGGCCGGTGATGGTGATCTGGCTGGCGGTGAGTTCCGGGGTGGGAAGTAGGTTCAGCGAGAGTTTGCCGCCGATATGGACCTGCCGGCCGGTCAGGGAGGACGCCAGCGACTCGATGGCGGCGCGATGCGTGGTGGCTGAGACGAAATCGGGCAAGGCCAGCAGCGCGCCACCCAGGACGGCGAGCAGGGTCAGCGGGAGCAGAAGCCAGAGGAGGTGTTTTTTCACGATTGTCCGAAGCCGCCGCCGCCGGGTGTTTCGATCACGAAGGCGTCGCCGGGGTTGAGTTGCGCTTCGGCGCTGCCGGGCAGCGGCTCAAGGGTACCGTCCGCGCGTTCGACCCATTGGGCACCCTTGGCGCCGGGCGCGCCGCCGTGTAGCCCAAAGGGAGGCTTGGTGCGGTTCGAGGCGGTGATTGTGGTGGTCATGGCTTCTAAAAACCTGATTTTACGCACAACGCCATCCCCGCCGGTGAATTTTCCAGCGCCGCCGGAATGTTTTCGGATAGAAAATGCCTCGACGCGCACGGGGTAGCGCAGTTCCAGAACCTCGGGGTCGGTGATGCGGGTGTTGGTCATGTGTGTATGGACGGCAGAGGTGCCATGA
>DAOMCN010000051.1:0-9143 GCA_035427885.1 Acidocella sp.
GCTGCGTGCCGTTGCCGTGGTGATAGTCGATGTCGAGGATGGCAATGCGTTTTGCGCCGTCGTCCAGCAGTTTTTGCGCGGCGATGGCGGCGTTGTTGAGGAAGCAATAGCCGCCATAATGGTCTGAGCCTGCGTGATGGCCGGGCGGGCGGCAGAGGGAGAAGGCGGAACTAGCGCCGGCGCTGAGCAGGGCTGCGCCAGTCACGGCGATGTCGGCGGAGGTTTTGACCGCCTGCCAGGTGGTTTTCGTGAGTGGCGTGGCGCAGTCAAAATTATAGTAGGAGAGCCGCCCGTCGAGGCCGGCCGGGATGCGGTCTTCGCGCATACCGCGCGCCCTCCAGGTGCCGGGATAGGCCGCGCCGGAGCGGCCCAACGCTTCCCACGCGGCATGGCCGGTTTGCAGCAATTCCACCATCCCCGGCGTATGGATGCGGGTGATGGCGCTGAGCGGGAATGGCGTGGGGGCGATGATCTCGCCCAGACCGACGGCTTTTACCCGCGCCAGGATCAGTTCGGCGCGTTCGGGTTTCTCGAAGGCGGGGACAAATGCGCCTAGGAACATTTCGCCCGGGCTTTGATGTAGAAAATGATCCGGGCTGTAGATGGTTTTCATGATTGGGGCTCCTGTCGCGCTTTCGGGTTATAGCGGCTGCCTAGGCTGTAGCGGGTGCCGGGATGGATCAGCCGGGAGTTGGTCGCCGGGCCGGATTGCGTCCAGGTGCGCCGTTCGACCAGGAGGCAAGGCTCGCTCGCGGGGATTTCCAGCAAGGTTTGCACACGCGGCTCGGCGGTGATCGCGTGGACGATATGTTCGACCTCGCTGGGCGCTGCGATGCTTTGCAGATAGCGGTTAGTGGTCTGCTGAGAAAAATCCTGTTCGAGGTAGCGCGGCGCGAACTGCGGCGAGACGAAGCGCGCCTCCCACTGCACCGGAACGCCGTCTTCGGTATGGACGATTTCGGAGTAGAAAATTTTCGCGCCGCGCGGGAGGGCGAATTCCTGCCCCAGGGCGCCGGTGGCGCGGCGGGCTTCCAGGCAGAGGAGGCGCGAGCGGTGTTCGTGACCCCGGCGCAGAATGTCCTCGGAAATATCAAAAATCTCCAGCAGGGCCGAGCGCAGAACGGGCTTGCGGACGAAAGTACCGACGCCCTGGACGCGGTGCAGGAACCCATCCGCCGACATTTCGCGCAAGGCGCGGTGGACGGTCATGCGCGAGGCGCCGAGGGTCTCCATCAGCTCGTATTCGGAGGGGACGCGGCTACCGTCGTGCAGGTCGCCGCTGGCGATGCGGTCGAGCAGGTATTGCTTGACCTGCTCGTAGAGATGCTGGGGCTTGGCGCTCGCGGACTCGCTCATGCCCCAGCTTGAAGCAGCTTGCGCACTACCGCGTCAAAGCGATTCTGGCTGCGCTCGGCGAGAGGATGCCGTCCGTCAACAACGCATTTCCTGCCGCGCACCCAGACCTCTCGCACAGGCGGCTTCCGTGCCGCGAAAACGGCTTGCGACAGGGCGAAATCCGAGTTTTTTCCGCCCAGGGTAACGATATTCGCCGGTGCACCGACGCGCAGCCCGGAAAGGACGCCCAAGGCCTGCGCGCCGCCCGCGCTAGCGCGCTGGTAGAGGGCGATGGCGCTATCCTGGATTGTCGCGCTGGCCAGGACGTTGCGCTGGCGCACTAGGAGGCGCTGGGAATATTCGAGCTGGCGCAACTCCTGCGCGGCGTCGATTAACACGTTGGAATCCGAGCCGATGCCCCAGGGCCCGGCATAATCATGCGCCGGGAAAATACCGTCGCCAAGATTGGCCTCTGTGATCGGACACAGGCCGATGACCGCGCCAGAGGCGGCAATCGCGGCGCGTTCGGCGGCGTTGGCGTGGGTGGCGTGGATCAGGCACCAGCTTGGGCCGAGCGGGGCGTGGCGGCGCAAAAATTCGACCGGGCGCAGGCCGGAGAAGGCGAGACATTCCTCGACCTCGCCCGTCTGCTCGGCGATGTGCAAGTGCACCGGCCCCTCCCCCGCCAGGACGACGAGGGCGTTGAGTTCCCCAGGCGTAACCGCGCGCAGCGAGTGCGGGGCGATGCCGGTGGCGCCGAGGGTTTTGCAGCGCTCGAGAAGCCTGGCGTAGGATTCCAGGCTGTTGATGAACCTCCGCTGCGCGGGTGCGGGCGGCAGACCGCCGAAACCGGCATGGGCGTAGAAAACCGGCAGCAGAGTTAGCTCGATCCCCGTCGCGGCGGCGGCGGCGGCCAGGCGGGCGGCCATTTCGCCGATGTCGTCATAAGGCGTGCCATCCGGTGCATGGTGCAGGTAGTGGAACTCGGCGACGCTGCAAAACCCGCCTTCCAGCATTTCGATAAAAGCCTGGGTGGCAACAATCTCCACTTCCTCCGGGCTCATCCGCAGGGCGAAGCGGTACATCAGGTCGCGCCACGTCCAGAAACTATCCGCCGCCCCCCCCCGGCGCTCGGTCAGCCCGGCGATGGCGCGCTGGAAGCTGTGGCTGTGCAGGTTGGGCATTCCGGGCAGGGCGAAGCCATAAGTCTCGGCCGTGGGCACAGCGCCAACGTCCAGTGCGCGGATCACGCCGTCCTCGATCTGGAGTGCGACATTCTCGGCGATGCCGCCGGGAAGCAGAGCGTGCCGGAAAAACAAGTTATTTTTCACTGTACAATCCTCGTTGCCGCTCCTATTGTATATACAAGTAATCTCCATTGTCCAAGGGCTAATTTCATGCATGCGGATTGCGTTTTCACCAATGCACGCCTGGCGACGATGTCGCCCGAGCGCCCTGGTCTAGGGGTAGTGGAGCGCGGCATGGCGGCGGCGGCGGCGGGGCGGATCGTCTATGCCGGCCCGGAGATGGCGTTCGACGCGGCGGAGATCGTTGATTGCGCTGGACGCTGGGTGACGCCGGGGTTGATCGACTGCCATACCCATCTCGCCTATGCGGGTAACCGCGCCGGAGAGTTCGAGGCGCGGCTGAACGGTGCAACCTACGCGGAAATTGCCCGCGCGGGCGGAGGCATCGCCGCAACCGTGGCGGCGACGCGCGCCGCGAGCGAGGCCGAACTGTACGCCGCGAGCTGGCCTCGGCTGCAAGCACTGCTGGACGAGGGTGTCACCACGGTTGAGATCAAATCCGGCTACGGCCTCTCGGAGGACGCGGAGCTGAAGCTGCTGCGCGTGATCGCGGCACTCGGCGCAGCCTGCCCGGCGGACATCGCGCCGACGTTCCTGGCCGCGCACGCCCTCCCCCCGGAATTCGCCGCAGACCGCGCCGGATATGTGCGCCTGCTCTGCGAGACGCTGATCCCACAGGTGGCGACCGAGAAGTTGGCTGATGCTGTCGATGGGTTCTGCGAAGGCATCGCCTTCACCCCGGCGGAAATCGCCCAGGTTTTTACGGCGGCGCGGGCGCGGGGTTTGCGCGTTAAGCTACACGCTGACCAGCTCTCCAACCTGCACGGCGCGGCGCTGGCGGCCAGATTCGCGGCGCTCTCGGTCGATCATCTGGAATATACGGACACCGCCGGGGTGGCGGCGATGGCGGCGTCGGGATGCGTCGCCGTGCTGTTGCCCGGCGCATTCTATACACTACGCGAGACACAGCTGCCGCCCATCGCCGCGCTACGCGAACGGAGCGTACGCATGGCGGTGGCGACGGATCTTAACCCCGGTACCTCGCCGCTCAACTCGCTGTTGCTGGCGATGAATATGGCCGCGACCCAGTTCCGCCTCACCGTCGAGGAGTGTTTGCTGGGCGTGACGCGCAACGCGGCGACGGCGCTGGGGCGCGACGATATTGGCGTGCTGAAGCCGGGGGCAAAGTGCCACCTGGCGATCTGGGACATCGAGCGCCCGGCGGAACTTGTTTATCGGATTGGTTTTAACCCGCTCTACCGGCGGATTTGGAGTGCTGCATGATCTTGACCCCTGGCGATGTTTCCCTGGCGCAATGGCGCGAAATTTACCAAGGTGCGCCTTGCATGCTCGACCCGTCAGCACTCCCCGCGATCGCGCGCGGGGCAGCGGCGGTGGCGGAGATCCTGGCGCGGGGCGCGCCGGTGTACGGTATCAACACCGGCTTTGGGAAGCTGGCCTCGGTGCGCATCGCCGACGCGGATCTCGCGGTGTTGCAACGCAATCTGGTACTCTCACACGCCGCCGGGGTAGGCGAGCCGATGCCCCTGCCCGTCGCCCGGCTGATGATGGCGCTCAAACTCGGCTCGCTGGCGCAAGGGGCGTCGGGCGTGCGGGTCGAGACGGTCGCGTTTCTCGAAGCGATGCTAACGCGCGGCGTGATCCCGGTGATCCCGGCGCAGGGTTCGGTCGGCGCGTCGGGCGATCTGGCGCCGCTGGCGCATATGGCGGCGGCGATGATCGGCGTGGGCGAGGTCCTGTGCGCCACCGGACGGCTGCCCGCAGCGGAAGGGCTGGCGCAGGCCGGACTGGCGCCGCTGGTGCTGGGGCCCAAGGAAGGGCTGGCGCTACTCAACGGTACGCAGTTCTCGACCGCTTATGCGCTCGCCGGATTGTTCGAGGCGGAAGCGCTGTTCCGCGCGGCGCTGGTGACGGGCGCGCTCTCGACCGACGCGGCGCGCGGCTCGGACGCGCCGTTCGACCCGCGGATCCACGCGCTGCGCCGCCACAAAGGCCAAGCCGAGGTGGCCGAAGCCCTGCGCGGACTGATGGCGGGTAGCGCCATCCGCGCCGCGCACATCACCGGCGACGAGCGAGTGCAGGATCCATATTGCCTGCGCTGCCAGCCACAGGTCATGGGCGCGGTGCTGGACGTCCTGCGCCAGGCGGCGGGGACACTGGGCACCGAGGCCAACGGCGTGACCGATAATCCGTTGATCTTCACCGACCCGGCGGACTCCCTCTCGGGCGGGAATTTCCATGCCGAGCCGGTGGCGTTCGCCGCAGATATGATCGCGATGGCGGTATGCGAAATCGGCTCGCTGGCCGAGCGCCGCCTGGCAATGCTGGTGGACCCCGCGCTCTCGGGCCTGCCAGCGTTCCTCGCCCCCAAGCCAGGGCTGAATTCCGGGTTCATGATCCCGCAGGTGACAGCGGCGGCATTGGTCTCCGAGAACAAGGGGAGGGCGTTTCCCGCGGTGGTCGACTCGATCCCGACCTCAGCCAATCAGGAAGACCACGTCTCAATGGCGGCGCACGGGGCGCGGCGGTTGATTGCGATGACGGAAAATTTGCGCGCCATCCTCGCCATCGAACTGCTGGCGGCGGCGCAGGCCTGCGATTTCCACACGTTGCCGTCGAGCACGCCACTGCAAACCGCCCGCGCCGTGGTGCGCGAGAAAGTGGCGCATCTTGAGGACGACCGATATTTCGCCCCAGACATCGAGGCGGCGATTGCGCTGCTCCGCGAGGGCGCGTTGGCGTTTGAAACCTTGCCGGGGGTGATATGAGTTTTATTCAGGTTCGAGAAGGTGCTGCGCCGCTTATCCTCAGTATTCCGCACGCAGGAACGCAAATCCCGGAAGCATTACAGCCGGGGCTGGTCTCGCTCTGGCTGGCGCGCAAGGACACCGATTGGTGGCTGCGCGAGCTTTACAGTTTCGCCGAGGAACTGGACGCGACGATTATTCACACCGACATCTCCCGCACGGTGATCGACGTCAACCGCGATCCCTCCGGCGCGCCGCTCTATCCGGGCCAGGCAGGCACGGCGCTCTGTCCGCTGACGAGCTTCGACGGTGAGGCGCTCTACCGCGACGGGATGGCGCCGGACGCTGCGGAAATTCTGCGCCGGCGGGTGGAATATTTCGACCCGTATCACGAAGCAATCGCGGCCGAGATCGCACGGCTGCGTAGGCGACATCGCGCCGTTGTCCTCTACGACTGCCATTCCATCCGCAGCCAAATTCCCCGTCTTTTTCCTGGGGTTTTGCCGAATTTTAACATCGGCACGAATGACGACAAAGCCTGCGCCCCCGAGATTACCGACCGCGTCTCGGCGATTTGCGCGGCGGACAAGGACCATAGTTCCATCGTCAACGGCCGCTTCAAGGGTGGCTGGATCACGCGTTATTATGGCAACCTCGACACAGGGGTGAACGCGCTGCAGATGGAGCTTTCCTGCCGGGGCTACATGGCTGAGCCGGAATTTCCAACGCCGAGAAACTGGCCAAGCGCTTTTGATCCCGCCTCGAAAATTCTACCAACTTTAAAAACCATCCTGGAAAGTTTTCTGCCATGAGCCGTCTCGACAATGCCCGCGTCATCCATGCGCCGCACGGCAACGTGCTTTCGGCGAAATCCTGGGCGACGGAAGCGCCCTTACGGATGTTAATGAACAACCTCGACCCGATGGTGGCCGAGCGCCCTGAGGAGTTGGTCGTCTATGGCGGCATCGGCCGGGCGGCGCGCGACTGGAATTCCTATGACCGCATCATCGAGACCTTAAAGCGGCTGGAACAGGACCAGACATTATTGATCCAGTCCGGCAAGCCGGTCGGCGTATTCCGCACGCATGAGAACGCCCCCAGAGTATTACTGGCAAATTCCAATCTCGTGCCGCATTGGGCGACCTGGCAGCACTTCCATGAGCTGGATCGCAAGGGGCTGATGATGTATGGGCAAATGACCGCGGGCTCGTGGATCTACATCGGCACACAGGGCATTGTCCAAGGCACCTACGAGACCTTTGTCGAGATGGGCCGCCAGCATTACCACAACGACCTGTCGGGCAAATGGATTCTCACCGCCGGTCTGGGTGGCATGGGCGGGGCGCAAACTCTGGCGGCGACGATGGCGGGTGCGAGCTGCCTTGCCGTCGAGTGTCAAGCGAGCCGGATCGAGATGCGGCTGAAGACGCGCTATGTCGATGTGCGGGCTGATACGCTGGACGAAGCGCTGGCGATCATCGACCGCTCGGTAGCCGAGAAAAAACCGATTTCCGTTGGCCTGCTTGGCAACATTGCCGAGGTGCTGCCCGAGTTGCTGCGCCGCGGCGTGCGCCCGGATGCGCTGACCGACCAGACCTCCGCGCACGACCCGGTCAATGGCTACCTGCCGAAGGGCTGGACCGTCGCGGAGTGGATCGCGCGGCGCGAGAGCGACCCGAAGGCGGTGGAACTCGCCGCGCGCGCCTCAATGGCCGGGCATGTGCGCGATATGCTGAGCTTTGCAAAAATGGGCGTGCCGACCTTCGACTACGGCAACAACATCCGCCAGATGGCGAAGGAAGAGGGCGTGGAAAACGCCTTCGATTTTCCGGGGTTCGTGCCCGCCTATATCCGCCCCCTCTTCTGCCGGGGCGTGGGTCCGTTCCGCTGGGCCGCCCTCTCGGGCAACCCGGAGGATATCTACAAGACCGACGCCAAGGTCAAAGAGCTGATGCCGCACGATAAGCATCTGCACCACTGGCTCGACATGGCCCGGAGCCGGATTGCCTTCCAGGGGCTGCCCGCGCGCATCTGCTGGGTCGGGCTTGGGGATCGCCACCGGCTTGGTCTGGCGTTTAACGAGATGGTCGCCAGCGGCGAGCTATCCGCGCCGGTGGTAATCGGGCGGGATCATCTGGATTCGGGCTCTGTCGCCTCTCCCAACCGCGAGACCGAGGCGATGCGCGACGGCTCAGACGCCGTCTCCGACTGGCCGCTGCTGAACGCGCTGCTCAACTGCGCCTCCGGGGCGACCTGGGTTTCCCTGCATCACGGCGGCGGCGTGGGCATGGGCTTCTCGCAACATTCGGGCATGGTCATCTGCGCCGACGGCACGCGCCAGGCGGCGGAACGGCTGGCGCGGGTCTTGTGGAACGACCCCGCGGCTGGGGTAATGCGCCATGCCGACGCGGGCTATGACATCGCTAAAAACTGTGCCCGGGAATTCGGGCTGGATCTACCGGGAATTTTGGGCTGAATCCCAAGCGCGCAACGGCCCTCGCCGCTGCGCGCAGGGTTCAACATTTTGCCGCCTATTGGCAGGCGAGGCACTCTTCGTAATTCGTCGTGCCGGGCACCTGCACCGCCGACGCACCTTCAACGGGGATACCGGTGAACTCCTCCGGGCGGATCGCTTTCTCCGAGACATTGTCGGCGCGCTGGATGGAGAGCGAGCGGCAATAATACAGCGACTTCACGCCCTTCTTCCAGGCCTGATAATGGTACTGGTGCAGGTCGCGCTTGCTGACATTGGCGGGCACGAAGAGGTTAATCGATTGGCTCTGGCAGATATAGGGCGTGCGGTCAGCCGCGTGCTCGATGATCCAACGCTGATCCAGTTCGAAGGCGGTCTTATAGACATCTTTCTCATGCTGGGTGAGGAAGTCGAGATGCTGCACGCTGCCCTTGGTGGTGGTGATGGAGGACCAGGTCTCGTCATCATCGCGGCCATATTTGGCGAGCAGCTTCTGCAAGGGCCGGTTGCGCACAGTAAAGCTGCCCGAGAGGGTTTTCTGCAGAAAGACGTTAGCGGCAATCGGCTCGATGCCCGGCGAGGTGTTGCCGGTGATGATCGAAATGGACGCCGTCGGCGCAATCGCGATCTTATAGGAGAAGCGCTCATTCACGCCATAGTCCTCGGCATCCGGGCAGGCGCCACGCTCGGCGGCCAGCTTCTTGGACGCGGCGTCAGCACCCGCGCGCAGGTGCTTGAACATTTTCACGTTCCACACCTTGGCCATAACGCTCTCCCAGGGGACGTTCTGATCCTGGAGGAAGGAGTGGAACCCCATGACGCCAAGGCCAACGGAGCGTTCGCGCATCGCGGCATATTTCGCCTTCTCCATCGAGTCCGGTGCCTTCTCGATGAAATCCTGCAACACGTTGTCGAGAAAGCGCATGACATCCTCGATGAACTGCTCGTCCTTATGCCACTCGAACCAGGTTTCGAGGTTGAGCGAGGAGAGGCAGCAGACGGCGGTGCGCTGCCTGCCGTGCTGGTCGAGCCCGGTGGGCAGTGTGATCTCGGCGCAGAGGTTGGAGGTCTTGACCTCCAACCCGGCCAGCTTGTGATGCTCGGGGCGGGCGTTGTTAACATGGTCGGAGAAGACAAGATACGGCTCGCCGGTCTCGATCCGCGCGGTCAGGATACGAACCCAGAGCGCGCGCGCTGAGATGCTGCGCACATGGGCGCGGTCCTTGGGGGAGGTCAGCATCCACTCGGAGTCGGTCTCGA
>DAOMCN010000052.1:0-9134 GCA_035427885.1 Acidocella sp.
CTTGATGTCGAGGAAGTGCTTGGGGCCGCTTTGGCGGAAATCGACGGCGGCGCTCATTTTACGGTCTCCAGGGCCGGGGCGGTACAAAAGGTTTCGGCGGCGCGGGCGAGGCGGGCGATGGCGTCCGCGCACTCCGCCTCGCCGATGATCAGCGGCGGGATGAGGCGCAGCACGTTGTCCCCGGCCGCGACGGTCAGCAGGCCCTGCGCCAGGGCGGCGGCTTGCGCCTCGGTGTTCGGGATCGCACATTTGAGGCCGCGCAGCAGGCCCATGCCGCGCACCTCGGTGAAGACGGCGGGGTAGCGGGCGCACAGCGTCGACAGACCGGCGGCGAGGGTTTCGCCGGTGGCTTGAACCTGGTCGAGGAAGCCGGGGTGCAAGATCACGTCCAGCACGGCGTTGCCCGCGGCGCAGGCCAGCGGGCTGCCGCCGAAGGTGGTGCCGTGGCTGCCGGGGACGAGGGCTTTGGCGACGCGCTCGCGTGCCAGGACCGCGCCCATCGGGAAGCCGCCGCCGATCCCCTTGGCCGAGGAGAGGATGTCCGGCGCGATCGCGGACCATTCATGAGCGAAGAGCTTGCCGGTCCGGCCCATGCCGCACTGGACTTCATCGAAGCCGAGCAGCAGGCCGGTTTCGTCGCACAGGGCGCGGAGGGCCTGCAAAAATTCCGCCGGGGCGGCGTGGATGCCGCCTTCGCCCTGGATTGGTTCGATCAGGATGCCCGCGGTCTGCGGCGTGATTGCGGCTTTGACCGCCGCGAGGTCGCCGAAGGGGACGTGGTCGAAACCCTCCACCGCCGGGCCGAAACCTGCGAGGTATTTGGCGTTGCCGGTGGCCGAGAGCGTTGCCAGGGTGCGGCCGTGGAACGCGCCCTCGAAGCAGATGATCCGGTAGCGTTCGGGCTGGCCCGCGTCGGACATGGTTTTGCGCATGGCCTTGATCAGGCCCTCATTGGCCTCGGCCCCGGAATTGCAGAAAAACACCGAGTCCGCGAAGCTCGCATCGACCAGACGCTGCGCCAGGCGCTCGGCCTGCGGGATGCGGTAGAGGTTCGAGACATGGATGACTTTGGCGGCCTGTTCGGCGATGGCGCGGGTCAGGCCGGGGTGGCCGTGGCCGAGCGAGCTGGTGGCGATGCCTGCACCGAAATCGAGGAAGCGTCGCCCCGCCGCGTCCACCAGCCACGCACCTTCGCCATGTTCAAAGGCGAGGTCGATCCGGTTATAGTTCGGCATTAGCGCAGCGATCATGATTGTGCTTTCAAGACGGCAGAAAGCGGGGAATATTGCGCAAATGAGCCCAAAAAGTCAAACCATGCCGCGGTGGCGGATCGGCGCACTGGTGCTGTTCTGCGCCCTGCCCTCCGCGTTCGAGGCGCTGGCGGTAATCTGGGGCGAGCGCCACGGGCTGGTTGGCAAGGCGCTGCGCGATGGGTTGGATTTTTGGGCGGGCGGGTTTCTGGCGCGCCACGGGCAGGTCAACATGCTGTTCGACCCGCTCTCGTATCAGCGGTTTCTGGCCGGGTTGTTTGGTAAATTGCCGTA
The DNA here is from genome assembly GCA_035427885.1 of Acidocella sp. Taxonomy (GTDB): domain Bacteria; phylum Pseudomonadota; class Alphaproteobacteria; order Acetobacterales; family Acetobacteraceae; genus Acidocella. Next base: position 1,545 of record DAOMCN010000052.1, read on the forward strand.
TCATCTGTGGAGCTATCCGCCGAATTACATGCTGCTCGCGGCGGCGTTCGGCGGGCTGGCGCCCTGGCATGCGGTGTTGGCGTTCGATGCGGTCTCGGTCCTGCTGTTGGTGGTGGTGTTGCGGTTCTCGGGCCAGTCCTGGGGGTTTACGGCGGTGGTGCTGCTGGCCCCGGCGGGGCTGGAGAGCGTGCTGGAACATCAGAACGCGGGGTTGATGACGGCGCTGATCGGCGGCGGACTGCTGCTCCTGCGCGCGCGCCCAAGGCTCGGCGGCGTGCTGGTCGGGCTGGCGAGCGTTAAGCCGCAGCTTGGGCTGGTCTTGCCGTTGTACCTGCTGCGCCGCGCGCCGGTGGCGGCGGCGTATGCGGCGCTGGCGGCGGTCGGGCTGGCGGCGGCGGCGCTTTACGTGTTCGGGCCGGGGGCGTGGGTTGGATTCTGGCGGGTGACGCGGCCGTTGATGAGCAATGTGCTGCTCACCGGGCAGCCGACGGATTTTGCCGGGGGTTTGGTCAGCGTGTTCGCGGCCGTGCGGCCGTTGCTTGGCGTGCAGGGGGCGCTGGCCGTGCAGGGCGCGGTTACGGTGGCGGCGGTGCTGGCGGGGTGGCGGGCGCGCTCGGTGCCCGTGGTGTTGATCCTGAGCGTGCTGGCGAGCCCGTATCTGCATGATTACGACCTGTTCGGCGTGGCCTTGGCGGTCGCGTTGCTGGTGCGCGAGGGATTGGCGGCGGGGTTTTTCCTGGGCGAGCCGGTCCTGTATTTCCTCGCTTGGTTCGGCCCCGGGTTGCTGCCCTGGATGCCGCGCTTCGCGCATCTGACGCCGGTCCTGCTGGTTTTGCTCTTGGCAAGTGCGTGGCGGCGTGGTGGTGTTGGGAAATCATGCGACTTATCTCAGGCTCTGCCCGTCTCGCCGGCGTTATCGGCTGGCCCGTTGGCCACTCCCGCTCCCCCAGGATCCACGGAACCTGGCTGAACCGATACGCGATCGACGGGGCGTATATCCCTCTGCCCGTCGCGCCGGAAAATTTTGAGCATCTTGTGCGCGCGCTGGTTTATGCCGGGTTTGCCGGGGCGAATGTCACCATTCCGCATAAGGAGGCGGCCTATGCGCTGTGCGACCGGCTGGAGGCCAGCGCGCTGCGGGCTGGGGCGGTCAATATGCTGGCCTTTGAGAACGGGGTGATTACCGGGGCCAATACCGACGGCTACGGGTTTGTCGCCAATCTGCGCGGACATGGGGTGGACCCCGCCGCCGGGCCTGCGCTCGTACTGGGCGCTGGCGGGGCGGCGCGCGCGATTGCGGCGGCCTTGCAGGATGCGGGCGCGGCGGTCACGATGTGCAACCGCAATTCCGACCGGGCGGTGGCGCTAGCGCAGCATCTCGCACCCGCGCAGGTGTTGCCCTGGGGGCAGCGGGCGTCCGCGCTCGCGGATTTCGCGCTCGTGGTGAACACCACCTCGCTGGGCATGAGCGGGGAGCCACCGTTGGAAATTTCCCTGGCGCAGGCGAATAAAAATCTGGTCGTCGCGGATATTGTCTATGCCCCGCTGCATACGCCGCTACTGGTCGAGGCGCGCGCGCTGGGGCTGAAGCCGGTCGAGGGGCTGGGGATGCTGCTGCATCAGGCGGTGCCTGCTTTTGCCAAATGGTTTGGCGTTACCCCGGAGGTGGACGCGGCGTTGTATGAGGTCGTCGCGGCGTGATCGTGATCGGGCTCACCGGCGGGATCGGTATGGGCAAATCCACCGTTGCGGCAATGTTCGCGCGCGCCGGGGTTCCTGCGTTCAACGCGGATGATGCCGTGCATCAGCTACAGGCGCCGGGCGGGCGGGCGATTGCGCCGCTCGATAGGGCGTTTCCCGGCGCGGTGGTGAACGGGATTTTGCAGCGCGGTGTGCTGCGCGAGTGGGTGTTGAACGACGACGCGGCGATGCTCACCTTGGAGGCGATTATGCACCCGCTCGTGCATCAGGAGGAGGTGATTTTTCGCCGCGCCGCGTACCGGGCGCAGAAGCGGGCAGTGTTGCTGGATATTCCACTGCTTTTCGAGACCGGGGCAAATCTGCGGGTGAATGTTACGGCAACGGTCTCCTGTCCGCGCGCGGTGCAGATCCAGCGGGTGATGCGGCGCGGGATTGCGCGCGAACAGGTGGAGGCGATTATTGCGCGCCAGGCGCCGGATGCGGAAAAACGCAGGCGGGCGGATTATGTTATCCCAACCGGGCTGAACAAATTTTACACGCTGCGCGCGGTACGGCGGATATTGAAAGAACTGGGGCTATGAGCCGGAGTGTTTTGTTCGATACGGAAACGACGGGGTTCGATCCGCTGACCGGCGACCGCGTGATCGAGATTGCCGCGATCGCGCTGGAGAACGATCTGCCGACGGGGGAGAAATTCCACGCGCTGCTCGACCCCGAGCGCGATATTCCCGCCGATAGTACGCGAGTGCATGGGATTACCAGCGCACATATCGAGGGTAAGCCGAAATTTGCTGATGTCGTCGATGAAATGCTGGCGTTTTTTGGCGATGCGCCGTTGATCGCGCATAACGCGCCGTTCGATTTTAATTTTATCGACGCGGAGCTGAGGCGGATTAACAGGCCACCGCTGGATAAGGCGAGAATGATCGATACGCTGGTCATCGCCAAGGCGCGGTTTCCGGGGATGCCTAATAGTCTTGATGCGCTTTGCAGGAGATTCGAGATCGACCTCTCGGCGCGCACGACGCATAACGCGCTGCTCGACTGCACGCTGCTGGCGGAGGTTTATGTCGAGTTGACCGGCGGGCGTCAGCGCGGGTTGACGCTGGAGACCGAGCAGGGGCTGAGCTTTGCGCAGTACGAGCGCAGCGCGACGCGGGTGCCGCGGGCGATTGTCGTCGATGATGAGACGCTGGCGGCGCATACGGCGTTTGTTGCGGGGTTGAAGGATTCCGTCTGGAATAAGGAATAGCCGCACTGCGGCGGGGGTTATTTTTTTCCGGCGTTGCGCGCGGGGAGCATGCGGCGGAGTACGCCGTCGCGCAGGATGAAATGGTGCATCAGCGCGGCGGCAGCGTGGACGCCTGCCAGGGAGATGACGGTCCAGGCGGCGATGTCGTGGATATTGTCCACGAATTCGGCGGTGGATTTTGAGAACGTGCCGAAGGGCGAGGCGATCAGCAGGCCGAAGATGTTGAGCGGGTGGTTCTGGGTCCAGCGCAGGAACACGCCCAAAGCGAGCTGCGCCGGCAGCAGGAGGTAGAGCGTATGGTGCAGGGCTTTTGCCACCCACTCGAGCTGGCCGGTTGAGGGGAGTTTTACGCCCAGCGTGTTGCGCCAGACGAGGCGGATTGCCAGGACCACGGCGAGGGTGATGCCCAGCGACATGTGGGTATCCACCATCAGGTGCCCCAGTGGCCGGGGCACGTCGTCCCAGAACATTGCCAGCAGGAAGGCGAGGATGACGAGGACGGCGGTTAACCAGTGCAGGATGATGGTCGTGCTGTCGTAGGTCGTGCGGCTTGTGCTCATCTTGGGGCCTTGCCAGAGTTGCGAATGGGGGTACTCTAAGGGGTGGCTCGCAGAGCCGCAACTTTGCCGCCGGAGCGTAAAAAAATCCCGCGACGCTGCGCCGTTATGTTAAAGATAAGATCGACACCGGCACCAAAACGGGGCTGGAGCAACCAAGGGCTTGGAGCAAGTCATATGATGAACGTTGGAATGATCGACCGGATTTTACGCGTGGTCGTGGGGCTGGTGCTGATTTCGCTGGTGTTCGTCGGGCCGCATACGGTCTGGGGCTGGATCGGGGTTGTGCCGCTTGCCACCGCGGTTTTCGGCTTCTGCCCGGCTTACGCGCTGCTGGGGATTCGCACCTGCCCGCGTAAACGGGCCTGAGGCGCCAAAATACCCGGCGGCGCTTTGGACCGCCGGGCGCTATGTTTATGGCATGACCTTGGCGCGGTGGACCGGGCGGACCCATTGGCGCAGATGGGGCCAGAGTTCGCCAGAGGGGATCTTGGTCAGATCCTTGGCTAGCGTGTCCACGAGTTTTTTCGCGGCAACTGTACTCAGGTCTTTGCGGATGGTGTTCAGCGTGTGCGCCGGGGCGACGAGGACCAACTCGTCGTAAGTGTTCACCGCTTTGTTCACCTGATCTGCGACCCAGGCTGCGAATTTCTCGCCTGCTTCGCTGTGCGAGGGGGCGGAGGCGCTGGCGTGGGCTTCCGCGAGATCCGCGCGGCTGGCGGATTTCAGGGTGTTGTCCTCCTCGGCCGGGCGGACGAAGCGGGCGTGTTCGCCATCGGCGACGACGAAGAGAAGTTTAACGTGAATGGGCATTGATCTGACCTCCTGAACGGGGACAACTCTGCGCGCCCGGGCGGCGGGCGTGCATTGATGTCCGTCAAGAAATCAGGGGTTTTTTGCCAAGGCGCGGGCGATGCCGTCCAGGGCTAAAAATCCCATCGCGTTGCGGGTTTCGACCGTGGCGCTGCCGATGTGCGGGAGCAGGACGACGTTTTCCAGCGTCAGATAGTCCGGGTTCAGGTTTGGCTCATTCTCGTAAACATCCAGCCCGGCGGCGAAGAGATGGCCAGAGCGCAGGGCCGCGATCAGCGCCGCGTCCTCGACCGCGCTGCCGCGTCCGGTGTTCACGACGATGGCGCCGGGTTTGAGCAGCGCGATGCGCGCGGCGTTGAGCCAGTGTTTGGTCCCCTCGCCGCCCGGCGCGTTGATTGAGAGGAAGTCGATCGCGCCCAGAAAGCTGGCTTCGTCGGCGTGGTAGATCGCGCCGGCTTCGAGTTCGGCGGGCAGGCGGGTGCGGTTGTGGTAGTGGATGGGCATGCGCAGGCCGCGCGCCATTGTCGCCAGTTCGCGGCCGATGCGGCCCATGCCGAAAATGCCCAGGGTTTTGCCCGAGACATCATGGCCGAGGTGGTAGGTCGGGGTCAGGCCCTTCCAGCCGCCCGCGCGCAGGCGGCGCTCGCCCTCGCCGGCGCGGCGCGCGGCCATCAGCATCAGGGTCAGGGCCAGTTCCGCCGTTGCGCTGTTGAGGACGTCTGGCGTGTTGCAGACTTCGATATTTTTAGCCGCGGCGGCTGCGAGGTCGATATGTTCCAGGCCGACGCTGTAGGTGGCGAGGACCTTGATGGTGTCTGGGAGTTTTTGGATCAACGCGGCGTCGAACTTGTCCGAGCTGGTGCAGAGGATGGCGTTTACGCCGCTCAGGCTTTGCAGCAGCAGGGCGGGGTCGAACGGGCCGCGCAGGGCGAGGGCGCGGACTTCATGCTCTGCCGCGGCGCGGGCGGCGACGGCTGCGGGGATTTCACGAGTGATCAAAAGTACCATGGTGGGCTCCCGTGCGGGTGTGGCGCGATGTTGTTCGGGGAGTTTGGCATAGACGGGCGGGGCGGGCCAAGTCCGGGGGGCGATTGAGGGTGTTGCGCGTGCCGCAACACCCTCAATCGCCGGAGCGTCAGGGCGCTGGGTTTGCCGCGGCGGGTTTGCCGCCAACGGTGGCGCCGAACAAGGCCGAGGGCAGGGCTGTGCTGGCGTAGGTTGGCATCTGTCCGTTCCATTTGTTGATCAGGGCGAGCTCGATCAATTCCGGCGTTAATGTTTTTTGCTTCAGCTCATAGGCTTGGGCGTCCGCTGTGGCCTGCAAGATGGTGGCTTTGGCCTGACCTTGCGCGGTGGCGACGGCGGCATCCGCTTGGGCGCTGGCCTGAACCACCTGTTGCTGAGCCGAGACCTTCACCTGCTGCAGTTGGTACTGCGCTTCGAGCGCCTTTTGCTGAGCGATTTGTTTGTTTTCGATCGCCTGGTTGTAGGCATCGGAAAAATCGAGATTTGTGATGTTTACGCCATCAACGATGATGTTATAAACTTTCAGATCGGCGGCGATTTTGTCCTTGATTTCGCCGCCGAGTTGTTCGCGTTTGATGATGAGATCCTGGGCGTCATAATTCGAAACAATGGCCTTGACGTCGTTCGAGACAATCGGCGCGATGATGGTTGTTTTCAGGCTGAGAATGTCGCGGTAATTCTGGTAAATATAGACCGCGTACGCGGGGTCGATCTGGAAGGTAACGGCGACGCTGGTGCTGACGTTCTGTTGGTCGTGGGTCGCCGCCGATTCTGTCGTGGTAATGGTGTTTGGCGTGATATTGACCTCATAAATATTCGAAATGAATGGGATTTTCCAATGCAGCCCGGGTTCCAGCGTCTCCTTCGATGGGGCGCCAAAGACCGTGAGAACGCCGATATAACCGGCATCCACCTGATAGAACGGGGAAACAAGCCAGAATAAGGCCAGGAGGATCAGAATTGCCGCGCCCCAGGCAAGCGCTTTTGGACCGAACGGCGACCGGAGGGGGTGGCCGGGTTGGCTGGGCTGGCCAAACGGGTTTGGGATGAATTGTGCCATGATAATCCTCAAAATGGGGTTTGTGGGCAGCATAGGCGCATATGCCGAGGCGGCGATACCCTTGGGATCGGGGCGAAACAGGCCGGATACGCTAAATCGTAACGAATGGCCCGTGCCCGCAGGTCTCTTGTTGCGCTGTTATTTGGGGATGAGCTTTGCGGCGAATGATGCGTGAGACCTGGGATGTTGAAAACGAAAGAGGCGGAATGCGCTGCGCTGTTCCGCTCTATGTTTTGCCGCGATACGCAAGGGCATTTTAGGAGCGGACAGGCTAATATGCCGGCCGCGATGGCGAAGATGGGGGAGCGGGCAGTCAGCTTTCGGTCGGCGGAAGTGAATATCGGACGTTCGCTTTGTGGCGAGATGGGCCGAAGGCGGTCGGTCCGGTGTTGATTTGCAGACGGCAGAAAGCGATCATATGCCACCGAGCCGATCATGGCCATGACCCGCCAACCTGCGAAGCGGGCACGGTCTTTTTGAGTTTGCTTCGGCGGCTCGCGCCCCGCCTGACCTTCAGGCGGCGATGTTGTTGGTCACCGCCAGCGTGGAGGCGCGGCTGGCCAGTTTTCGCCGGAGGCTCTGCGGTACCTGGCGCGCGGATTTGGCGCGCGGGTAGGGCATTTCGGGGATGCTGAGGGCATTGCCGTAAAGGGCTTCATGTTCCGCCCAATTGTCGAAACCCATGCGATCGACATTGTCAACGAAGGTTTCGGTGGCAGCGCCTTCGGCGAAGATCAAGGCGTGGTCTGCCACTTCCACATGGTAATAAGTGAATGTTTCGGGCATGCCGGTCTCGCGCGTAATGGACATGCCATTCACCAGCGCGCCGGCCTGTACCAACACGTCATCCAAAAACATAGCGTGATCCGGCGAGACGAGCAGGTCGCGCGCCGGGATTCCCTCCGCCAGCGCGCCGGACTTGATGCGGATGGGCAAGGCGCGCAATGGATCGGCAAAATACGTTGCGACGCGGCGTAATCCGATCCATTGTAGGGGCACGCTCCGGCCATCCGCCGTGAGCACCAGATCGCCAATATTCAGCGCCTCCACGGGCACCTCGCCATTCCCGGTCCGAACCCTGGTGCCCGCGCAAAAACATGCTACGTCGCCCGCGAAACCGGTATCGGCCACCGGCAGCGTGTTTTTGGGAGCGGCGATGGTGGCGGTGGTGTCGACGCGGC
>DAOMCN010000053.1:0-9109 GCA_035427885.1 Acidocella sp.
GCCAGAAAGCCCTACAGCCCCCCCTCGAAAATTTTTTAGCCTCGCTCAGTGGCGTCCTTACGGCGGCGTAGCACCAGCGTCGCCGGTATCATCCCCATTGGCCGCCGCCGCGACAGCCGTCTCGTACTCAATATTGATCGCCTGCTGCTCGGCGCCGTTCATTGTTGGCACCAGCCCGTTCTCGCCCTGGTAAACGTCAAACTTCAACAGATCGCCACCATTATGCCTCATCACCGTACCGTCCGGCCTTTTGTAGCTATAGCCATACCCTGCCCCACAAACGAGAGATCCGGCATTGGGCTCGTAGGAATAGGCCAGGAAGGTCGAGACGCTGACCACGAACGACGCCTTTAATTTGGCAACTTGCGCCGGGGTAAATTTCGGTGGCAAGGATTTCACAAACCCCGCCCAGGCGATTTGTTGCGCAAGCGGCTGCAGACTCGCCTTGACTCGCGAATCCCAGCAGCCGACCAAAGGATTGGGTGCAGGCGGCGGCACGGGCGGCGGCGGCGATGAATCGAAAGAGAATTTACATCCAACTAACAAGAGCAAGAGCACCGGCAACAAATGGCGGAGCATCGGCTATCCCCCTTTTGGATTACAGGCAAGTTAGCTGTTCTCCCGCAGAGAGTCTATCTTTTTTCGTTACGGCAGCCATCGCGTTCTCAGTTTTGCCATAAGTTCCTGGGCATAGGGAAGCTCGAGCGCGCGGAGACGAAACGCCTCGGGCAGACGTTCCCTGAACCGCGTATCCGCCGCCACCGGCCGTGCTGGGATTTCGGCGTAGAAACGGTCGTCTCCGGTCGTGTACTTAGCCAGCTGGCGCCCCCGCAAATAGACTGACGGCGCGCCATTCCCACCCAGCCCATGATGCGGCACCTCCCAGTAGCGCAGCGCGTCTGTTTCCCAATCCTGGCCCAAAAAGCGGCAAAGCCTGGCAAATTCCACCTCGGAATTGTCGGCCAGCGCGTCGTAGCTGACGGTCGCCGCCGCCGCGCCGAGCGGGTCCGTAAAGGCGGAAATTTTCCGGTTCTCAGCCTCCCAGCGCTCCAGCAGCGCGGCATGGCCCATCTCCGGCGCACGGCGCGACTCCGATTCGACATAGCCCGCCGGATGCCGGACAAGGTGCACCACGCGTGCATCAATCCGCGCGTCGTCCAGAAAATCGGCGCACCAGGCCAGGTCTTTCGAGCAATCGATAATTACCCGGCTGCCCCCACGCGCCGCCGCGAAGTGAAAAGCATTGCGTTGTTCGACCTGCTCGATGCCATGAAGCATCGAACACTCGCTCAGACCATCCGCCTCGCACAGTCGGCAAGCAATATGCCCCGGCCATCGCCAGGGTCGGTAATACTCGCCCAGGTTCAACCCCCAGGAGCAGCTGCCCAGCACCAGGTTCAACCAAGTCGAGCCCGAGCGCATGGCGCTCAGGATAAACACCACCTTAATCGGAAAATCCGCATCGGCATCACAAAAGGGCTGATCTGTCGCTGGCATTGGCTTGGGTGGTAGCCGCCACCCCGGGAGGGCGCAAGCCAGACCCGCGCAACACCCCCAACTTCCCGCCGGGCGCGGAATGGGCTAACTCCCGGGTATGATAAAGGTTCGATTTGCGCCCAGCCCCACGGGGTATCTTCATGTCGGCAACGCCCGCGCGGCGCTGGTGAATTTTCTCTTTGCACGCCACGAGGGCGGCAAGTTCATGCTCCGGCTGGACGATACCGACATCGAGCGCGGCCGCCCGGAGTACGAGCAGGGGATTTATGACGACCTGCGCTGGCTTGGGCTGGCCTGGGACGAGACCGCGCGCCAGTCCGAGCGGTTTGCCCGCTACGAGGAGGTCGCCGAGCAGTTGAAGGCCGCCGGGCGGCTCTATCCGTGTTTCGAGAACGAGGACGAGTTGGCCGCCAAACGCGCCGCGCTGATCAAGCGCAAACTCCCCCCGGTTTACGACCGGGCCGCCCTGGCCATGACCGCCGATCAGCGCACCACCGCCGAGGCCGGGGGCAAGCGGCCCTACTGGCGCTTCAAGCTCTCGGACGGGTTGGCGACGTGGAACGACCTCGTGCTGGGCAGCAGAAGCATCAAATTAGGCACCGTCTCCGACCCGGTCCTGATCCGCGCCGACGGCACGCCACTCTATACCTTTACCTCGGTGGTGGACGATGTGGATTTCGCCATAACCCATATCATCCGCGGTGAGGACCATGTCTCCAATACCGCCGTGCAGATCGACCTGTTCAACGCGATCAGTGCCGTCCTCGATCCCCAGACGGCGACTCCACGCGCATTGCCGCGCTTTGCCCATCTGCCGCTGATCAGCGGCGGAGACGGCGAAAAACTGTCCAAACGGATTGGCAGCATCTCGCTCAAATCCTTGCGCAAGGATGGCATCGAACCCGCCGCGATCACCGCGTATCTGGCGCGGCTGGGCACCAACAAAGATGCCGCCCCCCTTGAGCTGGACGCGTTGATCGCCGCCTTCTCGCTAAACGATTTTGGCCGCTCGCCGCCACGTTTCGACGCGCGCCAGCTCCTCGTCCTGAACCGTAAATTCCTGCACGGGCTGGACTTCGCGGCGGTCAAGGACCGGCTGCCGGAAGGGGCTGACGAAAATTTCTGGCAGGCGATTCGTGGCAATCTGGACCTGCTGACCGAGGCGCGCCGCTGGTGGGAAGTGGTGCATGGCGGCTTCGCGCCGCCTGACCTCAAGGGCGACGAAGCGGTGCTGGCCGCTGCCCTGGAGACGCTGCCCCCTGCCCCGCTCGGGCCGGAATCCTGGAAAACCTGGACTTCCGCGGTCGCGGCGGCAACCGGAACAAAGGGCCGCGCCCTCTACCATCCGCTGCGTCTGGCACTGACCGGCGAGGAGCAGGGGCCGGAAATGGCGGCGCTCTTACCGCTGATCGGCCATGCGCAGGCGATGGCGCGGTTACGGGCCGTCGTTGTATAGGAAGGCCGAGCCCGCTAAGAGATGGCGGGACTGAAGGGTGAAGGTCACGCGGCGTGGTTGATATTTTTGATGAAGTTACCGAAGATCTGCGCACCGAGCAGGCAATCAAGCTCGCCCGCCGCTATGGTGGGCTGCTGATCGGGGCAATGGTGCTTGTGCTCGCGGGCGTCGGCGGGCAACAGGCCTATAGCTGGTACCAGACCCGCCAGAATGACAAAGCCGCGACAACCTTCCTCGCGCTAACCCGGACGGTGGACAATCCGGCCGCCAGCGCCGCCCAGGCCAAGACCGCCGCCGCAGCGCTGGCGAATTTCGCCGTGAACGCGCCGGAAGGGTACAAGACCCTGGCCAATCTGCGCGCCGCCGGGCTCTACGCAGCCAACGGCCAGGCCGACGAGGCCGAGGCGCTGTGGACCGGCATCAGCGACGATAGCGCCGCCGCCCCCCTGCTGCGCGGCCTCGCCACCTTGCTCTGGGCGCAGCACGCGCTCGGAACCGCGCCGGACGCTGATGTCCTGGCCCGGCTGAAGCCGCTGACCAACAGCCAGAGTCCATATCATGGGCTGGCCCAGGAAATTCAGGCGCTGCTCTACCTCAACGAAGGCAAGACCGACCTCGCGAAGGCGCTGCTCTCGCAGATTGCCTCCGATCCCAACGCACCAGATGGCGTACGCAATCGCGCCGACGGGCTGCTCGCAAAGTTGAACGGATGACATATAACATGATGCGACGTCGTACGGCCCTCACTCTCCCGCTCGGGCTGCTGGCCTCCTGCTCCACCCCCAAGCCCAAGATCATCGGGCTACAGGTTCCGGTGCTGCCGGTGGTCAACGGCATGGATGTCGCAGCCGATGCGCCGCTGGTCACTGTGCCGCCCGCTGTGGCACTGGCCGCTTGGCCGCAGGCTCTGGGCAACGCCGCCCACGCGCCAGGCAATGCCGCCGGACCGGACGGCTTCACCCCGCGCTGGCACGCCTCGGCGGGCGCTGGCGCCGGCTATCGCCAGCCCTTGCAAGCAAGCCCGCTCCTCGCCGCCGGACAAGTCTTCACCCTGGATGCGAACGCCGCGATCAGCGCGTTCGACGCCAAGGACGGCAGCCGCAACTGGCACATGCCTACCCGGCCCAAGCACCATAGCGAACAGAATATCGGCGGCGGCATCGCCTATGATTCTGGGCGCATCTACGCCAGCACCGGCTATGGCGAACTGCTGGCGCTCGACGCGCAAAACGGCAAGATCCTCTGGCGCCAGACTCTCGACTTCCCGCCGCGCACCGCGCCGATGGTGGCGGGTGGCCTCGCCGCCGTAGTCGTTCAGAACGATCTGTTGCTGACCTTCGACGCCGTTTCAGGCACGCCCGGCTGGCGCTTTACCGGCTCGGCCGTGGCCAATACCGGCACAGCCGTCGCCATCACCGGCGCGCCCGCTTTCGCCGACGGCATTATCGTCGCCGGCTTCTCCTCGGGCACGCTTGCCGCGCTGGACGCCAATTCAGGCACCCCGCTGTGGGAAAAGAGCCTGACCTCCTCCTACGGCCAGGCCAGCCCGCTCGACTTCTCCGACATCGTTGCCGCCCCCGTGATCTCCGGCGGCGTAGTTTACGCCATCGGCCTGGGTAACACCGCAATGGCGGTGGACCTGCATTCCGGCGCCGCCGTGTGGACGCACAGCGCCAGCGGCACGCAGGCTTTCTGCCTCGTTGGCGGGTTTGCCTATCTGCTGGACAAGTCGCAGACGCTCTATGCGATCCATGCCGATGACGGTCTAGTGAGCTGGGCGCTGAAGATGCCCGGCTTCAAGAACATGAAAAAGAAAAATGGCCCGATCCTGTGGAATGGCCCGGTGATGGTCGGCGGCGTGCTGTTGCTGACCAACGATCACGGAGAGATGGCCCTGGTCGAGCCGGTTAACGGGAGCATCGGCTCAACCGTCAAGCTCGAAGGCCCTGCCGATATGCCCCCCATCGCCGCTGACGGCCTGCTCGTGCAACTCACGCGCAAGGCCGAGCTGACGGCTTACGCTTGAGCGCCGTGATCCCCAAAGTTGTTATCACCGGGCGGCCGAATGTCGGCAAATCCACCCTGTTCAACCGGTTGGTCGGGTCGCGCCTTGCCCTCGTCGCCGATACGCCTGGCGTAACGCGCGACCGCAAGGAAGCCGAGGCCGTGCTGGCGGGCACGAAAGTGCTGCTGGTCGATACCGCCGGGCTGGAAGAAGCAGCGCCCAACTCGATTCCAGAGCGGATGCGCGCCTCGACCGGGCGGGCGGTGGACGAGGCGGACCTCGTACTCTTCGTGTTCGACGCGCGCAGCGGGCTGCTGCCCGAGGATAAGCATTTCGCCTCCTGGCTGCGCCGCACCGGCAAAAAAATTCTGGTTGTCGCCAACAAGGCCGAGGGCAAGGGCGGCGCCGCCGCGACGATGGAAGCCTACGAGCTGGGCCTGGGCGAACCTGTCGGTATTTCGGCGGAGCATAATGAGGGCGTGTATGACCTCATGCGCGATATCGCGGACCTCCTGCCCGCGCCACCGGAAGAAGGCGAGATCGACCCCGAGAACCTACCGCTACATTTGGCCATCGTCGGGCGCCCCAATGCAGGCAAATCGACGCTGATGAACCATCTCCTCGGCGACAACCGGATGATCACCGGGCCAGAGCCAGGGCTGACGCGCGACGCGGTCTCGGTCGATTTCACCGGACCGGACGGACGGCTTTATCGGCTGGTCGATACCGCAGGCCTGCGAAAGCGCGCCAAGGTGGATGAAGGCCTGGAGCGCATGTCCACCTCCTCCTCAATCGAGGCGCTGAAGCGCGCCGAGATGGTGGTCCTGGCCATCGACGCGGTGCAGGGCGTGCAGGAGCAGGATCTGCACATCGCCCGGCTGATCGAGCGCGAGGGACGTGGCTGCGTCATCGCGCTGACCAAATGGGACGCTGTGGACGATCGCGGCAAAGGCAAGCAGGCGGCGCTCGACCGGATCTCGATCTCGCTGAGCCAGTCTAAGGGCATTACCCTGGTGCCGATCTCCGCTGAGACCGGCGAGGGCATCGCCAAACTCTTCCCAGCGATCCGCGCGACCTACGATAAGTGGAACCTGCGCATCCCCACGAGTCAGCTCAACCGCTGGTTCGAGAATGCGCTGGAGCGTTTCCCGCCGCCGATGGTAGAAGGACGACGGCTGAAACTGCGCTACATCACGCAGGTGAAGGCACGCCCGCCGACCTTCGCGCTATTTGGCACGCGCGCCGAGATGGTACCCGATACCTATCACCGTTATCTTGTGAACTCTCTGCGCGAAGCGTTCGAGATGCCCGGCGTGCCGATCCGCCTGCTGCTGCGGGGCACGGAAAACCCTTATCACGAGAAGTAGGAACAGAACCGGCGCGCCCGGCTGGAGCGTTTGCCGTTCATACGGAGGCGCTCCAGCCCTGTTTTAGCGCAATCTCGTCCGGCGCTAGGAAGCCTCGCGCAACATCTCCAGCTCCAGCCAGCGTTCTTCCGAACGGCTGAGTTTCTCCTGGGCTTCGGCTAGAGAGTTGGTCGCGGCTTTAAAGGCCTTGATGTCCTTGTTGTACAAGCCGGGCTGCGCCAAAATTGTTTCGTGCTTCTTTACCGCTGCGTGCAGAGTCTCGATTTCGGCGGTCAGAGTTTTCAGCTCGTGCTGTTGCTTGAACGAGAGCTTGCCCGCGACCGGAGCCGCCGTCTGCGGCAACGCAGCCGTGCGCGCCGTGGTTTTCTGTCTTACCGGCTCCGCCACGGCCTCGCCGCGTTGCGCCAGCATGTCCGAATAACCGCCTGCATATTCGACCCATCTGCCCGCACCTTCGGCCACCAAAGTAGAACTTGCGACACGGTCAAGAAAATCCCGGTCATGGCTGACAAGGAGTACAGTGCCTGGATATTCCCCAAGCATTTCCTGCAACAAATCCAACGTCTCAAGATCGAGATCGTTCGTCGGCTCATCCAAAATCAGAAGATTGGAGGGCTTGGCCAGCGCCACGGCGAGGAGCAGCCGCCCGCGCTCGCCGCCTGAGAGCGTGCCGACCGGCGTGCGCGCCTGTTCGGGCTTGAAGAGGAAGTCCTTCATGTAGCCAATGACATGGCGGCTCTGCTCGCCAACCTGCACCATGTCGCTCTTGCCGCCCGTCAACGTATTCGCCAGCGAGACCGTCGGGTCCAGCGTGGCGCGCTGCTGGTCGAGAGTGATCACGTTAAGGTTGGTTCCGAGTTTGATGCTACCCGAATCAGGCGGCTCCAAGCCAAAAAACATTTTCAACAGCGTGGATTTACCAGCCCCATTGGCGCCGACAATACCGAGCCTGTCCCCGCGCAGAACGCGCAACGAGAGGTTTTTGACAATCTCGCGCGCGCCGAAGGATTTCGAAACTTCCTCGGCGACAACAACGAGCTTGCCCGAGGTCGCGCCGTCCAGGGCCTCCATCTTAGCAGAGCCGAGCTTATGGGTGAACTCGCGTTTGGCCTGGCGTAGCGACGCGAGCCCGGCCACGCGCTTGACATTGCGCTTGCGCCGCGCGGTGACGCCGTAGCGCAGCCAGTCCTCCTCGCGGGCAATCTTGCGGCCCAATTTGTGGAATTCGGTTTCTTCCTGCTCCAACACCTCGTCGCGCCACGCCTCGAAATGAGCAAAGCTGCGGTCGAGCCGGCGGGTCTGTCCCCGATCCAGCCAGACGATGCTGCGCGAGAGCTTCTCCAGCAGCCGCCGATCATGGCTGATCAGTACAATCCCGGCGGAGAGGCTCTTCAGTTCAGATTCGAGCCATTCGATCGCAGGCAGGTCGAGATGGTTGGTCGGCTCGTCAAGCAGCAGCAGATCTGGCGACGGAGCGAGCGTGCGCGCCAACGCCGCCCGACGCGCCTCGCCACCGGAGAGGTTTTCGGGCTTCTCCGCGCCGGTCAGCCCGAGCTGTTGCAATAGGTATTTGGCGCGGTACTCATCATCATGCGGCCCTAATCCGGCGATGACATAGTCCATCGCGTTGGCGTAGGCCGAGAGGTCCGGCTCCTGCGGCAGGTAGCGCATCGTCGTGCCAGGTTGCAAAAACCGCGTGCCACCATCAAAGGCGATTTCGCCCGAGGCGATTTTCAGCAGCGTCGATTTGCCCGAGCCATTGCGCCCAACAAGGCAGATGCGCTCGCCCGCACCGACGCCAAGCCCGGCCCCATCGAGCAGCGGAACGGAGCCAAGGGTGACGCGAATATCAGTGAGCAGCAGCAGCGGAGGAGGAGCCATGCGCCGCTTGTGGCCTTAACTCGCCCTCCGACTCAAGGGGGGTATGCCATAACCCGCCTCTGATTCGTTACAATTCCTAGCATTTCCAGATACAATTCCCAGCCACGCCGCGCTATTATGCCTGATCGGGGATATCTACCGAGGAGATTTTTCCATGAAGCGCATAATGGTTTTGCTGCTGCTCGCGGCAACGACGGCGCCGCTAGCGGGTTGTGTTGTGTACCCGCAGCATCCGCGCCCCTATGCCGGCGCTTACTGGGTCCCTGGACATTACGGTCCCTACGGCCACTGGATCCGCGGCCACTGGCAATAGCGCCAGATCACGGTTTATAAATCTGGGGCAAGCCAACAAAAGCAAAGGTGCTGCCCTCGTACCGAATGGCTGCGTAAAAGCCACTGAATTTCCAACTACAAAAGATCCGCTGCCTAAGCTGGAACAATACAAAATTTATCAAAAAAAGGGGAATGGTGGGTGCTGTAGGGATCGAACCTACGACAAGCTGATTAAGAGACAACCCGAAACGAACGCAGAGACGCGCGGGGAGGCGCAATAAGCCTCACAGTTCAAAGGGTTAAGAGTGCCTCAAGTGCGGCGAGACGCAATAATATGTCGTGAATGGCGTTCCTGATGAGTCCGGAGAGAGTCCGGGCGAGAACGTAACGGGGGCGATAAATCGCGCCGGGGCCTGTATATGCGAAAACAAGGTGTATCAGGTGTGACAGGCACACATAAGGCTTATATTTATATGTGTATGTGTTTCTATACATATAGATAATTACTACATCTTTTGTGTTCCATGTGCCGGGATTTGCCTTGATACACCTTGCCGGAAAAAAGGTGTGCCAAGGGTGTGATTGTGTGCCAAACCGGCCCGGCGCTGAAATCGCCCCTGGCGCTCCCCT
>DAOMCN010000054.1:0-9105 GCA_035427885.1 Acidocella sp.
AATTTATTAAGATTTAACATGCATTCCACTCTGCATGGACCAGATAACAATCTATGCCGCGCAAATCTCAACAAACATCTGAGGCGGAAATGCAAATCACCGCCCCGTTGGACGATATTAAACTCTCCGCAGAAGCTTCGGCGCGCGAGCTGCGCCTGCGCACGGCGCGGCGGGAAATTACGGAGCGTCGCCGCATTACGCAGCGCCTGCGCCAGGCACTTCTTTCCAATGGCTTCGTGCTGCATTATCAGCCGCTGATCTCGCTCAAATCGGGTCTCGCGCGCGGTGCTGAGGCACTAATCCGGTTGCAGCATGCGCGCCGTGGCCTGATCCCGGCAAGCCACTTTCTGCCCATCGCAGAACGCTCGGATCTGATCGTCGATATCGGAGGCTGGATGCTGCATCAGGCCTGCATGCAGGCCGTCAACTGGCCAAGCAGTTTTTCCGTCGCCGTCCCCCTCTCGCTGCGCCACCTGCAAAGCGGCAAGTTGGTGCGCCAGCTGCTCGAAGCACTGAGTCACTCAGGAGTTGCCCCGGAGCGGCTGGAGATTGAGCTGACCGAAGCCATGCTGATCGACGACAATGACGATACCGTCTTTGCCCTCAAAGCCCTGCAAAGCATCGGCGTGCGCTTGGCGTTGAATAACTTCGGCCTCGGTTATGCCTCGCTCAGCGCGCTCAAGCGTCTGCCGCTCCGTACATTACGGCTGGACCGCTCCCTGACCCACAACCTCACCGAGGACGGCTCAGGTAGCGCCATCATCCATGCTGCAATCGAGGCGGGACACGCGTTGGGCTGCACTGTGCTGGCGGATGGCGTGGAAACTGAGGCGCAGCTCAAGCGGCTGATGGAAATTGGCTGCGACGAAGGCCAAGGTCCCTATTTCACCTCCCCCGTCTCCGCCGCCGAGATGGCTGCGATGTTCGCACCAGACTGAGTCTTCTCTTTTGCGATGCCCCGGCTTCATGCATAAGCGTGTGCATGACATCCGATCCAGCAGAAAAAGCGATCCTCAGCCAGCTCGCAGCAGCCGGCGCCCACAAATCCATCTGCCCGACCGAGGCGGCGCGCGCGCTGGCCGGAAACCCACCGGGCGATAAATGGCGCGCCAGCCTCTCGCCGATCCGCCTCGCGGCACAGCGCCTCGCCAAGGCCGGGCGGATCGAAATTTTGCGCAAGGGCAAGCCGGTCGCCCTCGAGGACGCCCGGGGCGTGATCCGCCTGCGCCTGCCCATCTCCGAATAAACCGCCGCCAAGAGAGACACCCAACATGCGCCAATCCATAAGCAGCCTCTTAACCGGCCTGCGCGAAGGCTGGGGCTTGGCAAGGCCTTACTTCTCCTCCGAGGAACGCTGGTTCGCAATAGGCTTGCTCGCGGCGGTGATCGGGCTCAATCTCATCCTGACCGGTCTCAACGTCGAGTTCACCTACTGGCAGCGCGAATTCTACAACGCCTTGCAGGACAAGAAATTTTCGACCTTCATCTCGCTTCTCTTCTCCTTCGAGCGGATCAAGGTTTTCCCGTATTTCATCATCGGCTACGTCGAATATGTGGCGGTTTTTATTGTCGTTGCCGTCTATGCGCTCTACCTCAACCAGATGCTGCAAATCCGCTGGCGCCAATGGCTGACCCGCGATTTCACCGAACGCTGGCTCGCTGATCGTGCCTACTACAATATCAGCCTGAGCAAGAACATCGCCGTCGGCACGGACAACCCCGACCAGCGTATCTCTCAGGACCTCGCCGACTTCACCTCCAACACGCTCATGCTCGGGCTCGACCTGATCTCCAACGTCGTTACCCTGCTCAGCTTCGTCACCGTGCTCTACTTCATCTCCGGCTCAATCAAGCTGTTTGGCGTCACCATCCCCGGCTACATGCTCTGGCTCGCGATCCTCTATTCCATCGCCGGAACCTGGATCACGCACCGGATTGGCCGCAAGCTGATCAACCTCAACTTCAACCAGCAGCGCGTCGAAGCAGATTTCCGTTACAGCCTAATCCGCGTGCGCGATAACCCGGAAGCCATCGCCCTGCTCAGCGGCGAGGACGACGAACTGGGCACCCTGCGCGAACGCTTCGCCCATGTGCGCGACAACTGGTGGGCGATCATGCGCCGAACCAAGCTGCTCGGCTTCTTCACCAACGGCTTCAGCACCATCGCGATCATCTTCCCCATCGCCGCCGCATCGCCGCGCTACTTCGCAGGCCTCCTCCAGCTCGGCGATCTGGTGCAGATCAGCACCGTCTTCGGCCAGGTTCAGGGACCGCTCTCCTGGATTGTGACCTCGTACACCAACCTGGTCTCGCTGCGCGCCACCGTCTCGCGTTTGCACGGCTTCAAACAAGCCGTCACCGCCGCGCGGGAAGCCTCCTCCGCCGGGCCGCAGCTTAGCCAGGAAGGCCAGGCACTTACCCTGAAAAACCTGACCCTGACCCTGCCCGACGGCCGTAAAATCCTCGACAACGCCAGCCTGACCCTCCCGCCCGGCGAACCCATCCTCCTTACCGGCGCGTCAGGCGCCGGTAAATCCACGCTGCTGCGCGCCATCGCCGGCATCTGGCCCTTCGGCTCGGGCGTCGTCCAACGCCCCAACGGCAGCGCTCTCTTCCTGCCGCAAAAACCCTACTTCCCGATGGGCAGTCTCAAACGCGCCATCACCTACCCCAACGCCGAAACCGACTTCCCTGACGACGATATCCTCAAAGCCCTCGACGCCGTCGGGCTGCAAACCCTTACCCCCCGCCTGCACGATGTCGAAAACTGGGGCCAAATCCTCTCCGGCGGCGAACAGCAACGTCTCGCCATCACCCGAGCCCTCATTGCCAAACCCAACTGGCTCTTCCTCGACGAAGCAACCTCCGCCCTGGACATCGAACTCGCCAACCAAATCCAGTCCGCCCTTAAATCCCAACTCCCCAACACCACCATCGTCACCATCTCCCACCACGAAGCCCCAACCCACCGCCACCTGACCCTAGCCAACGCCGCTCTGGCTCCGGCTTAGTTGGTCGGACTGGGGGAGAAGAAGTAAGGTCAGGGGCGCTACCCCTGGCCTTACTTCTCTCTCCCCAAACCAACTAACCGAGCCGTATCCCGCTCTGCCGTGCGGCCAGTTTCTGTCGGATGGAGTCGAGGGTTGGGCCGAAGAGGCAGAGCGGGGCACAGCTTTCGGATTCGCGTCGTTGTTGCATGAGGCTAGGGTGGGCGATGACGCTGGTTTGGGCGTTATCGAAGATGGCTCTGTGTCCGGTGTCGAGATAGCTTTCGGCAGGGGCCGCTTCGGCAAAAATGATGTCATGGCGGGCGAGTTCGATGTGGTAGTAGGTGACTGTCACGACGCTGGTGTCCTGGCGGATGCTGGTCCAGTTGATCAGCTCCTTGGCAGGGACGAGGACGCCGTCGAGGAAGAGAGCGTGGTCTGGCGAGACGCGTAGGTTGCGAGCGGGAACGCCGTCGCCGAGTGCGTCGGCTTCGATCAGGATCGGGCGGACATTTTGCGGCTTGGGGTGGATGGCGAGATTGATTTCGCGTTTACCAATCCAGAGGATTGCCTGCTCCTCACCGTCGCGCGTGATCAGCATATCGCCGACCGTCAGCGCCTCAATCTCGACTTCTCCGCCGGTGGTCAGGATACGTGTTCCAGCTGCGAAGCAGGGGTTGATGGCGGTATCGGCGGTGACGATGGCGTCGATAAACGGGTTGTTGCTGTTTGGGTTGACGCGCGAATCGGCGAGGCTGATATCGAGGATTGCGCCAGCCGCTACTGCCGCCGTGCCGAACAGGGCCTGCGCGATTTCGCCGACTACCAATTGCTGGTTAGCGTCGAAGGTCAGAGGCGTCCCGGTGGTGGCTACTACTGTACCATTTGGCCGGACGAGGATATGGCCGCCGCTCTTTGCCGCGAAGGTGATATCCTGGCCGAACGAAGCGTTATCGCTGCTGGCGGTGATGGCCACGTCCAGCGCGTTGAAGAGGGTTTCTATCGCCTGAATAGTGATCTGGTCGCCCGGAATGCCATACTTACCCGGCTGAAAATCTAAAACGCTGCCGCCGATATAGGCGCTTGCAGAGAGCGTCCCGCTGACGGTGGTGGTCGCGGTGCCGAACGCGCCCGGCTGCAGGATCAGCACGCCATTGTCCCCGCTATTATTCAGGAATTCGACATTTGTTCCGACAGTCAGCGTTTGCGACAATGTATAGGTGCCGCCGGATGTGATCGTTTGATTAGCCATTCAGGGTCCTACCGTTCCGCCGGAATATCGGTGATATATGAGACAGCGTACTATAATAAAATCATTCTGTCCCTGATTTTATTACCTCAGATTGTAGAACAGTCGGTTAAGAACCACTCTCAATGCCTTAGGCAGATGTTTCAGACAATAAATCCACCGCCGAGAATCCTCGAACCATCGTAGAACACTGCCGCCTGGCCGGGTGCCGCCAGGGCGGGTTGATCCAGGATGATCATCGCCCCGCTCCCCTCGGCGCGGATGCTGGCTGGGTGTAATTCGTCACGCGCGCGCATTTTGACGCCCGCACGCAACGCCAATTGCGGCGGCGTCACCAGCCAGTTTGCATCGCGCAGCCGCACTTCGCAGCTCATCGCCCCGCGCGGGCCGACGACAATGCGCCGTGTCCCCGGTTCGATCTTCTTGACCACCTGATGCTGCGCCGCGTTGCCCAACCGCTTGGCCTGCCCGACAGTATAGCGGGCAATGCCCTGATGCATACCGAGGACAGCGCCATCCTCGGTGACGATCTCGCCCGGCGCCAGCGCCTCGGGGCGGAATTTCTCGACGATTTCGGCGTAGGTGCCGCTGGGGACGAAGCAGATGTCCTGGCTGTCGGGCTTGGCCGCCACGGCGAGGCCCATTTCCTCGGCGAGGGCGCGAACCTCGGCCTTGGAGGCGAGATCCCCGAGCGGAAAGCGGCAGAATTCGAGCTGCTCGCGAGTCGTGGCGAAGAGGAACCAGCTCTGGTCGCGGGTCTCATCCACCGCCCTGTGCAACTCCGCGCCGTCCGCGCCGTCCAACCGGCGCACATAATGCCCCGTGGCCAGGGCGTCCGCGCCGAGATCGCGCGCCATCGCCAGCAGGTCGCCGAACTTCAGATGTTGGTTGCACGCAATGCATGGTACCGGCGTCACGCCTGCAGCATAGCTGTCTGCGAAGGCCGAGATCACGCTACTCTTAAAACGCGCCTCGGCGTCTACCACGTAATGCGCGATACCAAGCCGATCGGCGACGCGCTTGGCGTCATAGATATCCTGCCCGGCGCAGCACGCCCCCTTGCGCCCAACGGCCGCGCCATGGTCGTAGAGCTGCAAGGTGACGCCGATCACCTCGTGCCCGGCGCGCGCCATCAGCCCGGCGACCACCGAGCTATCGACCCCACCGGACATGGCGACCACAACGCGCATTTATCCGGCCTTCGCTGTCGCGGGCAGGCGGACCACGAGACCGTCGAGCTTGTCGTCCATCACGATCTGGCAGCCCAGCCGCGAGGTCTTTTCCAGCCCGAACGCGAGGTCGAGCATATCCTCCTCGGCCTCGGACGCCTCTTCCAGTTTGCCCGCCCAGGCGGGATCAACGATCACATGGCAGGTCGCGCAGGCGAGCGACCCTTCGCAAGCGCCCTCAATCTCGATACCGTACTTATGCGCTACTTCGAGGACGTAAAGCCCAACCGGCGCATCGACCTCGCGAGCCTGTCCATCACGTTCAATAAAAGTCATCTTCGGCATCATAGACCCTCTTTACAAAATCCTGGCCTCGTTAAGCGCAACAGGCTTAAGCGCGCAAGGCGCGCGCGGTCATGGCTTTATAGGCGCGGCAGAATCCGGCCACCGTTTCCGGTTGCACATCCCAGGGCAGCGAGACGCGGACCGCCTGCCCGGCCAGTTTCTCCAGCCCCATCGCCATCAATACATGGCTGGCGGCAAGCTTACCCGAGGAACAGGCAGACCCGGCAGAAGCGGCGATCCCCGCCATGTCGAGCGCGATCAGCTGGGTATCGGCCTTCACCCCGGGCAGCGCCAGACAGGTCGTGTTCGGCAACCGGGCAGCGCCCGCCCCAACCGCCACAGCGCCCAAAGCTACGCAAAACGCCTCGATCTCATCGCGATACGCGGCAATTCGCATACTATCATACGCCCCGCCGAGCGCTGCCGCCAGCCCTGCGATTGCGGGGAGTGCGGGCGTGCCGCCGCGCCGCCCCTGCTCCTGTCCGCCGCCAGGCAGCAGCGGGCGCACCTCCCTGTGCGCGCTGACTACCAGCGCGCCAGCGCCCATCGGCCCGCCAAGTTTATGTCCCGAGAGCGCGAAACTCGCCACCCCCAGCGCCAGCCAATCCTGGTTGCACCGCCCTACCGCCTGCACCGCATCGACATGCAGCAGCGCCTCATGTGCCGCGCAAAGCCGCGCCGCCGCAGAGATATCGTGCAGCACGCCAGTCTCGTTATTCGCCGCCATCAGGCAGACCAGCGCGCCGGGATTTTGCGTCAATAACGCCTCGAGCCCCGCCAGATCCACCGTACCGTCGGTCAGCACCGGAATGACCGCACCGCCTGCCGCCGCCGCGCGCACGGCATCGTGCTCCGTTGCGCCAAACAGCACTTTGCGTCCTGCGCCGAGCGCATGGATCGCCAGCGCATTGGCCTCAGTCGCGCCGGAGGAAAAAATCACATCCGCGGGCCGCGCCGCAAAATACCGCGCCACCTTCTCGCGTGCCTCCTCCAGGACCTTGCGCGCTGCACGCCCTGGCTGGTGGATCGAGGAGGGGTTGGCCAGGCCCATGGCGGCACAGGCGGCGGCGCGCGCATGGGGGCGCAGCGGCTCCGTCGCGTTGGCGTCCAGGTAGATCATGGGGTCAATGAATACGGTCTGCGGTGAGCCTGGCGAGGCGTTTTTCCATCTCGGTCAGTTCGCTGCGCAGCAGGTCGATCTCATGCAGCAGAGGGTCGAGGCAGGGATCACAGGGCGTCCCATACGCCTCAAAGCGTGGTTTTATGCCCTCGCGGTCCACCGGACGGGCCGGAATACCCACCACTGTCGTCTCCGCCGGGACCGGGGCGATGACCACGGCATTGGCGCCGATGCGCGCGCCATCGCCGATCTGGATCGCGCCCAACACCTTGGCGCCAGCGCCTATAATAACGTTATTGCCCACGGTCGGGTGGCGTTTGCCATGCGACAGGGTCGTCCCGCCCAGGGTTACCTGATGGTAGATATAGACATCATCACCAACCTCAGCGGTCTCGCCAATGACCACGCCAAGGCCGTGGTCGATGACAAAACGCCGCCCCAGCTTGGCGCCGGGATGGATCTCGATCCCGGTCAAAAAACGCCCCAGGTGCGAGACGAGCCGCCCGGTCGTGTAGAATCCATGTCGCCAGAAATAGCTGGATATCTGGTGAATTGCCACCGCGTGCAGCCCCGGATAGCAGAGCAGCACTTCCAAATTCGAACGAGCCGCAGGGTCCCGTTCCCTATAGGCGCGCAGCGTCTCCGTTAAAAACATAAGGGCCATGCGACATTTCCGTGGATAATCAAATCGTAGCAGTCTATATTAGCAAGCCTGGGGACAATCCCCAATGGTCATCCATCCGCAGACTTCACCCAGGCTATGAGGAGCAATTAGGTATCCCGACCGCTAAGGTCAACATTCGGATGGAGAGAACACAGCCCACCTTTACCAGGAAATATGTCCGGGAGAGCGTTTGGGTGACACGGCAATGATGAAAGACGAGTTACAGAATGCCTGAAGTGATGTTTGCTGGCCCGGAAGGCCGCCTTGAAGGACGTTATCACCATGCAAAGGAACGCGGCGCACCGCTCGCGCTGGTCCTGCACCCTCACCCGCTGCATGGCGGCACGATGAATAACCGCATCACCTACTCGATGTATCAGGTATTTCAGCGCCTGGGCTTCTCGGTGATGCGCTTCAATTTCCGAGGCGTTGGCCGTAGCCAGAGCAAGTTCGACGGCGGCATGGGCGAGATCAACGACGCCGCCGCCGCGCTGGATTGGATGCAGGCGCTTAACCCTGGTCATGGTGGTTTGTGGATATCGGGCTACTCTTTCGGCGCCTTCGTCAGCATGCAGCTGCTGATGCGCCGCCCGGAAGTGTCCGGCTGGGTGTCTATCGCCCCACCCGCAGCGCACTATGATTTTGGCTTCCTCGCCCCCTGCCCTTGCGGCGGGCTGATGATCCACGGCGACGCCGACGAGATGGTCCCTGAGAATTCGGTGCGCAAGCTGGTCGATAAGCTCAACCTGCAAAAGGGCGTGGCGATCGATTACCGCGTGTTCGAAGGCGCGGACCATGTCTTCGCCAACCACGCCGATAAGATCTCCGAAGCGATGGAAGGCTATGTCAGCCAGTCCCTCGCCCGCAAACAGATGGCCCTTGCCGCCGATTAGGTTAGGTGCAGCTCTGAAAAAACGGCACCCTTCGAGGTGCCGTTTTTTATGCCTTTTTCTTCCCTTGCCCGCAGCAGCTACCGCCGAGCTAGCCGCACACGCCGCAGACGCCGCAAAAACCGCCAGCGCCGCCACCATACTGGCATTTTCCCCCCCGATTCATCTCCATAAAGCATAAAATCAGGCTAGCGCTGTTATATTTGCGTTTGGTTAACCACATCGACAATCGCTGGCGCCGTTTTGCCCTGGGCCAGCGCATCCGCGAGAGAGGTCCCATCCAGCTCCGCCGCAATCGCATCGCGCACGCGGCGCATGACCTTGCGGATCTCGCAAGTTTGCTCATCGTGGCAGTCATCACAACGGCGGTAATAATTCACGCTGACACAGGAGAGCGGCGCCAGCGGCCCGTCCATGATCCGCACGACCTGGCCGAAGGAGATCAGATCCGCCGGTTTCGCCAGCGCATAGCCGCCTCCGCGCCCGCGCCTGCTGCCCACCAGGCCGTTACGGTTCAACTCCAGCAGGATCGCTTCGAGAAATTTCTTTGGCAGGTTTTCGCGCTCTGCGATGTCGCTAACCAGGAGCAGCTTGTCGTTATTTTCGCGCGCCAGAACCAGCAGCGCCTGCAAGGCGTACTTACATTTCTGCGACAACATAATTTTTCTCCTCTTCGCCCAG
>DAOMCN010000055.1:0-9050 GCA_035427885.1 Acidocella sp.
ACTGTTTCGAAAAACCCTGATGTCATAAGTGCCTATCTGGGGACCGATCATGCTTGAGGTTAAAGGTCTTAATGGCTGGTACGATGAGAGCCATGTGCTGCATGGCGTGGATTTCGAGATTCGCGAAGGCGAGGTGGTAACGTTGCTTGGTCGCAACGGTGCTGGAAAAACCACGACCCTGAAAGCGATCATGGGGTTGCTGGGCAAGCGCACCGGCAGCGTAAAATTCCGTGGGCAGGAATTGATCAATGCCCGTCCAGATATCATTGGCCGGGCAGGCATTGGTCTGTGCCCCGAAGATCGCGGGATTTTTTCGGGCCTCACAGTGCACGAAAATCTGATGTTGCCCCCGATCGTCGCGCCAGGCGGTATGACGGTTGAGGAAATTCATTCTCTGTTCCCCAATCTACGCGAGCGCGCGAAGAGCCCCGGCACCAAGCTTTCTGGCGGTGAGCAGCAGATGCTTGCTATTGCACGAATTTTGCGTACCGGAGCAAAGTTGTTGCTGCTTGATGAGCCGACAGAAGGTCTTGCGCCGGTGATCGTGCAGCACATCGGGGAAATGATCGCCGAGATCAAGCGCCGCGGCTTTACCGTGTTGCTCGTCGAACAAAATTTCCGATTTGCCGCCAAATTGGCGGATCGGCATTACGTGGTTGAACATGGACAAGTTGTGGACATGATTCCAAATCATCAATTGGCGTCAAGCATGGATCGACTGCAAAAACGTCTTGGTATCTAGTCTAGCCTAAAAAACAACAAGCTTTCACCTGAGGAGATAACGCCTATGAAACAAATTTCACGACGCTCAGTTCTCGGCACCGCAGCCGCCGCTGCCGCCGCAACAACGCTCCCGCTAGTCCCCGCCCGCGCGGCCTCGAAATCCCTCACCATTGGCGTGTGCAGCGACTTCTCCGGTCCCTATAGCGATATCGGTGGCGAAACATCTTATGCCTGCGTACAGCAGGCGCTGCAGGATTTCGGTGCCGCCAACAAGGGCTACGACATCAAGCTCATCAAGGGCGATCACCAGAACAAGCCCGATGTCGGTGCCGGTCTCGCGCGCCAATGGTTCGATAACGGGGTCGATCTGCTGATCGACGTGCCGAATTCCGCCGTCGGCCTGGCCATCGCCGGTGTCGCCGCCGAGAAGAACAAGGCGTACATCAACTCCAACGCCGCCACCTCACTGCTTACCGGCGCGAAGTGCAATGCCCAGACCATCCACTGGACCTACGACACCTACATGCTTGCCCACTCCACTGGCGGGGCAATGGTGAAGAATGGCGGCAAGAGCTGGTTCTTCATCACTGCCAACTACGCGTTCGGTCAGTTGCTTCGCGACCAGACCATGGGCGTGGTAAAAGCCGCAGGCGGCACCGTTGTGGGTGATGTGGATTATCCGTTCCCGCAGACGACCGACTTCTCCTCCTTCCTGGTCCAGGCACAATCTTCCGGCGCCCAGGTTCTGGGACTGGCCAATGCGGGTAAGGACACTGTCAACTCCATCAAGCAGGCCCACCAGTTTGGCATCACCAAATCGGGCATGCAGATCGCAGGCCTGCTGATCTTCATCAACGATGTGCATGGTATGGGGCTTGAGATCGCGCAGGGGCTGGTCCTGACCGAGAGCTTCTACTGGAACCTCAATGACCGAACCCGCGCATTCACCAAGCGCGTTGTGTCCAAGACGCCGACCAACTACCCCTCGATGGGCCAGGCGGGTTGCTACTCCGGCACGATGCACTTCCTCAAGGCGGTTGACGCCCTCGGGATCGGTTCAGCCGGTAACGGCGCGGCCGTGGTTGCGCAAATGAAGAAAATGCCGACCGATGACGATGCATTTGGGAAATGCTCTGTGCGCGAAGATGGCCGGTTCATGTGCCCGTCCTATCTCTTCCGCGTCAAGAAGCCCGGCGCAAGCAGCATCGCCTGGGATTACTACGACCTGTTGCACACCACCCCCGCAGTTGAAAACTTTGCGCCGCTCGCGACCGAAGGCTGCCCGTTGGTGAAAGCTTAAACACAGCCATGGTCATGATTTTCGGCAAGCCCGCGCCGTTACTTTTTGGGCAACTTCTGCTCGGCATTATCAACGGGTCATTCTACGCCATGCTCTCCATGGGGCTGGCGATCATCTTCGGCTTGCTGAAAATCATTAATTTCGCGCATGGGGCGATGTTCATGGTGGGCGCCTTCGTAACCTGGGGGCTGCTCAACTATTTAGGTATAGGTTTCTGGTGGGCGCTGCTGCTCGCGCCGCTAATCGTCGGCGGATTGGGTTATCTGCTCGAGCGCAGCGTCATCAACCGGATTTACAAGCTTGATATTCTTTATGGTCTCCTTCTAACCTTTGGCATCGCGCAGATGCTTCAGGGCGGATTCACGAATTATTTCGGGAGTTCGGGAGTCAGCTACGATGCGCCCGACCTGCTTTCTGGCGTACTCAACCTCGGCTTTATGTATCTGCCGGTCTATCGCGGCTTCGTCATCGTCGCGGCAATCGTCGTCTGTGCCGTGACCTGGCTGCTGATCGAAAAGACCAAACTCGGCGCACTGCTGCGCGCTTCGACCGAGAACCCAACTTTGGTGCAATCCTTTGGTGTAAATGTACCTCGGTTGATCGCGCTCACCTTCGGCGGTGGCGTTGCTCTGGCGGCTCTGGCCGGGGTACTCGCCGCACCGCTCTACTCGGTTACCCCAGACATGGGCTCCGCACTGATCGACACCGTCTTCGCGGTTGTTGTGATCGGCGGCATGGGCTCCATCGGCGGCGCCATTCTGACAGGATTTGGTCTCGGGATCATCGAGGGCTTTACCGATGTTTTCTACCCGCCAGGCTCTGCCGTCGTTGTATTCGTCGTCATGGCAATCGTACTCCTCGCCCGCCCCGCTGGCCTGTTTGGGAAGATTTCATAATATGTTCGGATTTTCCCGCTCACAGCTCATTGGCTTTGCGCTCATGCTGGCCGCCATCATAGCTGCGCCGTTTTTCTTCTATCCCATTGTGGTAATGCAGGTCATGTGCTTTGCCATTTTCGCGATGGGCACCAACCTGCTGATGGGCTCAATCGGCCTTCTTTCGCTAGGTCAAGCGGCTTATCTGGGGCTTGGCGGTTATGTCGCAGGTTATCTGGTACAGACAATGGGCTTCAGCCCCGAGGTTGGTATTTTGGCTGGAGGCCTAGCTGGCGCTGCCTTGGGGACGGTCTTTGGCTGGCTCGTGATTCGCAGGCAGACAATCTATTTCGCCATGATCACTCTGGCTCTGGCGCAGATCGTATATTTCGCGGCGGTGCAGGACATCAACTTCACCGGCGGTGAGAACGGTATCCAGGGCATTCCGCGCCGCGCGCTGTTCGGGGTTCTCCCCCTGGTCAACGACAAGGCGATGTATGCAGTGGTGGCGGTCATCTTTCTGATCAGCTTCCTGTTCGTCCATCGGGTCGTGCATTCGCCCTTCGGCCAGGTAGTGAAGGCGATCCGGGAGAACGAGCCGCGCGCGATTTCGCTAGGCTATAAGGTCGAACATTATAAATGGATCGTCTTCGTCCTGGCGGCCGCGCTTGCGGGCATCGCCGGCGCTACGAAGGCCCAGGTAATGGGCATCGTAACCCTGTCGGATGTCGGGCCGGCCGCCTCTGGTCTTGTTGTGCTGATGGTTCTGCTGGGCGGCATCGGTACGATCTTCGGGCCGTTGATCGGCGCGCTCATCGTGGTGGCGATGCAGTTTTATCTCTCTCCCTTCGGGGCGTGGGTTGTGGTCATCCAGGGCGCAATCTTCGTCGCCTGTGTGCTGACCTTCCGCCGCGGTCTGGTCGGGGAACTCGCCTACCGCTTAAAAACCTCTCTCTAGAGCCATACGACATGAGGTAAAATTGCGCAGCGGTTCTACCTCATGTCTGATTGTACCTCTAAGCCAAAAAGATAGATCGCAACGCCGCTTTTCATCAATCAAGTGATTTGATGAAAAGCGGCAATTTTTTTGCCCTCCCTACGCCTCAGGGTAGAGGCTGCAAAATCGTCTGATCTCCCGCCGGTGCTGGCGTGCGAGCGGTGTTCATGACCATTGCCAGCAGCCCGTAATAACCCGCAATCGCAATGAGATCGATAACGCCCGCCTCGTTGAAATGCCGCACCGCTTGGGCATAGGTGGCGTCGCTGACGCTGCGGTTGGTCTCCAACTCAGTTAAAAATGCGTAGGCGGCGGCTTCGTCGTCGCGCAGCGGGTCTGGCCGACGTCCTTCCGCCAGCGCGGTAATGACCGCAGGCGTCACCCCCTCGCGCAGCGCGATCGGATGGTGGATCGCCCATTCCACCTGCTGACGATAGCGCCGCGCCGTGAAGAGAATGGCGAATTCACGGATATGGCCTGAAAGCGAACTCTCATAGCGCAGATAGGCGCCAACCTTCTCGAGCCGTTGCATGAGTGCCGGGCTGCGCAGCAGCGGAATAAACGGCCCCTCAAACACGCCGCGCGCACCTTGCAGGACGCCAGCCTTGGCCTGAGCCTGAATGGGCGTGAGTTCAGCATCTGGAATGGGTGGCAAACGGTCCGACATTTTTGACTCCTCAGATTGTTATACGCTCATTTATGTTCCGCCACCCGTAGCGTTGTACCCGCGGCCCTGTCCAGACGGCGAAACAGCGGACAAAATTCAAGCCTCGCAATAATAAGGTGTCGCCACCTCGCCATAGGCTTAACAAGCAAGTCTTCCGACCTGTCGTGTGCGCCTCATAAATGACGAGTGCCGTAAATTACTACAGCGAAGCTCTCGCGGGCGGTGATGCCAGCGCATAGCGTCGCGTTGCCATCGCCCACTCGACGGTTCTCAATAAGTCGGTAGTAAAATTCTTCCGAGACAAACATCCAAAAAGGAAAGTTTTTCTTGTTTTTGCGCGGTAAAAGGATATAAATCCTAATCTAGGAGGCTGTATGAGCAAAGCATTGTTTTCCGTGGTCGTTCTGACATTTGTCGCGGGGGCGGCGTATGCCAGCCCTCCGAGCCTGCAAGATTTGCCGTCCGGACCGCTTGGACAATCGATTCAGCGTGGCCACGACATGATCATGAACACGACGACTGATCCCGAGGTCAAAGGCTACATCGGCAATGCGTTGACCTGTAACAGCTGCCATACCGACGGCGGGAACAACAACCATCCCGGCAATTTTCTCATCACCGCGACCAAATTCCCCGCCTTTTCCCCGCGCGAAGGCGCTGTGATCACCCTCGCGGACCGGGTGGCCAATTGCTTCATGCGCAGCATGAACGGCACCCGCCCCGGTGCCGACAGTAAAGTCGTCGTGGATATGGAGGCCTACATCACCTGGCTCGACCGGGGTAAGACGATCTACAGCCCGCCGCCCGCCAAGGAAGCCAGCCCCTATCCGGCCATGCTCAAAGCCGCCACCCATGCCGACGTGGTCGCGGGTGCTGCGGTCTACACCACCAGCTGCGCCGCGTGTCATGGCGCGCAAGGTGCTGGCATGCCAAGTGCCTTCCCGCCGGTGTGGGGCGCGACCAGCTATAACGCCGGGGCGGGCCTAGCCAATGTGGCCAAGCTCGCCGTCTGGGTAAAAGGCAACATGCCGCTGGACAACGCTCATCTCAGCAACAAGGAGGCCTTTGATGTGGCGTTGTATATCGACACCCATCCGCGCCCGGATTTTAATCTGAGCCAACACCTCCCCGCGGGCATCACGCCCGACGATTACAATGCCTCTGTCAGGGCCGAAGTCGACTCTGTCGAAGGCAATCTCAAGAGGGCCGGATTGTCCCTGCAGACCTTGCTGGGGCCATCCTCGTAGGACATGGTCGCTTTAATCGCGAATTCGGCTCGCGCAGTTGAGCGAACCTAAAAGGATGGCGCTCCAGACCATGGACCATAAGCCCCGGCCAAATGCTCGCCGCTTCGCGTTGTAAAAGCGCGAAGTCGGCGTCTCCCGCCCCGTCTCATGACGCGTCGGCGTCGTCCTGCGCGTCCAGAACCTCGGTGACTTTGGCCGTCAGTTCGACGTGAAGCTGGTGCAGTTCGGTCATCAGGACATGCATATTTTTGACGGTTTCCATAACGGCATCGTGTTGCTCCTTGGCCAGTTGGTCGGAGGATCGCGCGGCGAGCAGCGTTCCCACGCCGAGCAGGGGCAGGGCGATGAGCTGGAGCACGCCCGAGCTGGCGTATTGGACGAAGGGCATGGTAGCCGGCCATTTGAGCGGCAGCAGCGAGAAAACGAGGCAGAACCAGAAGAAGCCCATCGTGGCGAAGATCTGGTTGGAACGGATGGCGATCTGGTCGTTGAGTTTGGAGATCTTGTCGAGCGGAATTTTGTTCAACGCATCGGGTTTTTTCACGTAGAGGCGCTCCAGGAGGGTTCCGAATACGGAACCATAATCCAAGACGCCGATTTCGTCTCGCGGTTTATCGCGCCTGGACGGTTGCCCGTGCGAGCACGCCAACGCGGCGCTCCACGGGCGGCGGCGGTAGGCGGCAGCAGATCAGCCAGTAGGGCAGCACGATCAGGAATGTCCAGAGGAAGTCCAGCGTAAGCTCGCCATGGGCTTCGACCGGCCATTGCGTCGGGAAGGTGACGAAGTCGAGCAACCAGGCGCTGCGCCAGAACAGCCCGGTGGCGCGCACGGCGGGCATCAACGCGGGGCGTTTGGGCGCGCGCGCTTCGTTGCTGCGGATTTGCATGAACGTGGTGAGCACCATGATGCCGAGGCAGGCGGTATCCTCGTAGAAATCCAGGCTGGGAAAGCTATCGAACCGGTGCAGCCAGATCAGCCCGGTTCCGGCGCCAAGGACCATGCAGACGCGGGCCAGCGTATAAACGGGGATATTGAGATACCAAGCCGCCAGATTGACCACAGGCTGCAAAGCCCGGTCGATGATGAAATCATCTACCGCTCTGGCGAAGGTTATGATCCTGCTGGCCACTGTCGCGCCTTTGTCATCTTTCTACTTTTGAGGGTTTAACGCCTTTCGTAAAGACCCTTTAGCCTGTTCGAGCCGCTGCGTTGCCTGCGCTGGGTTCAACTGCAGTTTCAGCATCACCACCGCCACTTTAACCACCATATTGCATTGTCCAAGCGCATTTCCAGCGGAGATTTCATCAACCCCGGCAATTTCCGCGGTCATGCGCACGGCGCGGCGGCGCAGTTTGGCGTTGGTGGCGCGCATGTCGACCATGTAGGGGCCAAAAACCTTACCAAGCCGGATCATGACGGTAGAGGAGAGCGTGTTGAGCGCGATTTTCTGGGTCGAGCCCGCAGATAGCCGTGTTGAACCGCCGATAACTTCCGCCCCGGAGCCGATCTGCACGGCGATCTCAGCGGCATGCGCCAGGGCGCTGGCGGGCGCGTTGGTAATCGCCCCGGTAAACGCGCCGATGCCGCGCGCATGGCGCAGCGCCGCCAGGGTAAAGGGGGTGGCGCCCGAGGCGGCGATGCCGATCAGCGCGTCGCCGGCGGAAAACCCATGCGCATGCAACGCGGCGATAGCAGCATCCTCGTCGTCCTCGGCCCCTTCGGCGGCCTGGAGAAACGCGCCCTCGCCCCCGGCCAGAAGCGGGATAATAACGCCAGGCGGCACGCCAAAGGTCGGGCCGCATTCCACCGCGTCGAGCAGTCCGAGCCGCCCGGAAGTACCCGCCCCGGCGTAGAACAGCCGGCCACCCGCCAGCATCCTCGTTGCCACGGCATCGGCCAGCGCGGCGAGGCTGGGCGCCGTCGCGGTCAGCGCGCGCTGTGCGGCGGCTTCCTGGGCCAGGAAGGTGCGGACGATCTCCAGCGTCGGCCATTCGTCCAGATCGGCCAGTTCGCGCCGCACGCCCTCTGTGCCGCGACTCGCCCCCTCCGCCGCGCCGGACGCGCCTGCGCACCAGACCTGCTGGACGGCGAAATCATCCCCCCACCAGACCAGATCCGCCCGCGCCCCAGGCGTCAGCCGTCCACGATCCGCCAACCCCAGCACCTCCGCCGGGCGGCTTGTCGCCGCTGCCAGCGCAGTCTGCGCGGGCACCCCCGCCGCGATCAACCGCCGCACGCCCTCATCGAGCGTAATCCCAGCCCCCGCGATCGTCCCATCCGCGCGCAGACCCACGCCCTGCGCCCCCAATGTCACCGCCGCCCTGCCAAAATCCTTCTCTGCCCCCGCGTCCAGCCCGGCGACAAGGATTGAATCCGTCACGGCGATGGCGCGCGGGCAGGCGGCGAAGGCCAGCATCAGCAGCGCGGGATCGACATGCACGCCATCGGCGATGAGGCAGGGCGAGAGCCGTTCGTCGCTCAACGCCACACCCGGCGCGCCCAGCGCGCGGTGGCCCAGCGGTGATTGCGCGTTGAACACATGCGTCACCATCCGCGCCCCCGCATCCGCGCCTGCGCGCATCTGCCCCGCCGTGGCGTCGGTATGGCCAAGCGAGACAATAACCCCTGCCGCGCTGAGCCGGGCGATCGCCGCCAGCGCGCCGGGCAGCTCAGGGGCCAGGGTAATGACTCGTAGCGTGGCGCGAATCGCCGGATTCTCCAGCAGTGCGTCGAGCGCCGCCGCATTGGGCGTTCGCAACCACTCCGCCAGATGCGCCCCGCGCCGCGCCGGGCTCAGGAATGGCCCTTCCAGATGCAATCCGAGAATTGCCCCATGCCGCACCATCGCCGTCGCGACTCGGGCGGCGGCGTCCTGCAGCGCCGCCATTGGCGCGGTGATCACCGTGGGTAGGACGGAGGTTACCCCGCAAGCGGCCAGCGCGCGGACAAAATATTCCCATTCCGCAAGGCTGGCGCTGGCGCAATCCACCCCGAACGCGCCGTTATTGTGGAGGTCGATCAGCCCGGGGCTGAGGAAGCCATGCGTCAGGCGTATATCTGCCTCCACATCGCCGTCATAAATTCGTAAAATCCGCCCATCCACCATTTCGACCGCGCCGGGGCCGGAGAAAATACCCTCGGAAAACAGTCGCGGCGCGGAGATAATCATGCGGCCCTATAGGAAAAGCTGGTGCCGGGTGAGGGATTTGAACCCCCGACCTTCGGTTTACAAAACCGCTG
>DAOMCN010000056.1:0-9015 GCA_035427885.1 Acidocella sp.
AAGGGGTGCGGATTCGGGTTCGGTAGGACATCGTGTCTCCGTCGCTGACTAGGTAGTAGGAGGTCATGCCTTTGCTTGATTCGATTCCGGCACAAACTTCGCCAACAGGAATTACCGGTCCCCAGCTCACGTTGAGAAAATGGGTGATCAATGTCTCGATGTCGTGCATAGTTCGCTCTTTTATTGGCGGCGAAGTTAGGCAATGTTCAGATTTATAAAGACCTCCGGGCATATTTTCCAGACATTGCCGTATAATAGAGATACTTTGGCGCATTTCTTCGATATGGACGATAACACGATCATAACAATCGCCGTGGGTAGCGGTAGGTACATCGAATTCGAACTGATCATAACTTGAATAAGGCCGTGTTTTTCGGCAATCCCAGTCGAGACCACAAGCGCGAAGTCCTGGACCGGTAACGCCCCAATCAATTGCTTCATCCAGCGTGTACGCGCCAACACCAACAGTACGCGCCTTAAAAATCCGATTTTTCGTGACCAGATTAACATATTCATCCAGGCGTTTTGGTAGGTATTCGCAAAATATGCGGATCAGCTCGTTCCAACCCTGTGGCAGATCAGCGGCGATCCCGCCGATCCGAAACCATGCCGGATGCATCCGAAACCCACAGATAGCCTCGATGATTTCAAATACACGCTCACGGTCGGTAAACATGTAGAATACCGGCGAGAGTTGCCCGACATCCTGCGACATGGTGCCGAAGAACACCAGATGGCTGGCGATGCGAAACAACTCCGCAAGCATGATGCGAACCACCTGTGCACGGGGCGGTACGGTGATTCCGGCGAGTTGTTCGACCGCCATTACATAGGGAAAATTATTCATCACGCCGCTTAAATAATCAATCCGGTCGGTATAGGGGATAAAACTATGCCAGGATTGGCGCTCTCCCATTTTCTCAGCACCGCGATGGTGAAATCCAATTTCCGGCACAATGCCGACGATCTCTTCCCCCTGGAGTTGGAGGATCAGTCGGAAGACACCGTGGACGCTTGGATGATTTGGCCCCATGTTAAGGAACATGAAATTGCTCGAATCGCTATGACGCGCCATACCCCAATCCTCAGGGCGGAATCGTAAGGCTTCGAGTTCAGCGAATTCTTTATCCTCGGTCAGATCATAAACCCCCATTTCCGTCGCACGAGCATAATGGTCTTTGCGCAGAGGATGACCCGTCCAACTTGGCGGCGTTAGGATTCGCGTGAGATGCGGGTGGAGGTTGAAGGTGATGCCGAACATGTCCCAGACTTCGCGCTCATACCAGTTGGCATTTGGCCATAGCACGGTGATACTGGGCAGATTTGGCGCATCGCCCAGCAAGGGTACTTTTATGCGCACATCCTGATTCCGCGAGAAAGACAACAGATGATAAACGACAGTGAAATCGCTGGAAGGCTGATCATCACGGTGCATGCGGATACGTTCGTCGATCGCCGTGAGGTCGTATAGCATGCGATAAGGATCGAGAGCGTCGTTTTTGAGATAGCGCAATATCTCCAGTAGATTTTCAGGCGCGATCCAGAACGTCGGCACGCCGTCTTTTGTCTCCTGGATCTTAAGAGTAATGGATCTGAAGCGCTCTGTAAGCTCGCGTACGATAGGAGGCTGGATGTAAAGGTCTGTATTTATTTTCAGCATTTTGCATCCGTCTTTCAAATTCTGTCGGGTGGGATGAGCGTGGTCGCTTGGCGTCGTGTTTCGCGTTTAGCGTCGCGTAGGCTCGGCCGCGGCGCGCGTACAATGTCCTGCGCCCCAACCACCCAGCTCAGCGGGCGACGGTCGCTGTCTATTGCTTTTTGTAGAAGGATCAGTCCTTCGAGCAGTGCCTCCGGGCGTGGCGGACAGCCCGGCACGTAAATATCGACGGGCAGAAAACTATCAACGCCCTGTACCACACTGTAAATATCATACATTCCACCGGAATTCGCACAGGATCCCATAGAGATCACCCAGCGCGGTTCGAGCATCTGATCATAAAGATACTTGATAACCGGGGCCATTTTTACAAAAACTGTCCCCGAGATCACCATAACGTCCGCCTCGCGCGGGGTAGCGCGGAGCACTTCCGAGCCGAAGCGGGCAATATCAAACTTACTGGTAAATGAGGTGGCCATTTCAACGTAACAGCAGGAAAGGCCGAAATTGAAGGGCCAGAGAGAATTTTTCTGGCCCCAGGACACCAGGTCCTGCAACTTGGCTAGCACCAAATTGCGCCGCACAGCGTCGGTGAACGTCCCGTGCGGTTTTGTGTTGGTGGGCTGTGGGTCAGGTGGTGGTTTGGCAGGGAGCCAGGACATTGCCGTTCACCGCCGTTCAGCCGGAGGCCGCAGACGCGGCCTCGGCCCCCAATCCAGCGCGCCGATGCGCCAGAGATAGACCAGCGCCGCTAGAAGTACGCCGATGAAACCAAGAATGACAAAATATCCGTCCAACCCCGCAGGCCGCACGGCGATCGCCCAGGCGTAAATAAAGACGCTCTCGACATCGAAGATCACGAACAGCATGGCTACAAGGTAGAATTGAATCGGAAAGCGCAGTTTAGCGTCGCCGACCGGGAGCATGCCGCTTTCGAAGGGTTGCCTGGTGGACCGCGCCATGTGCCGTTGGCCAAGGAAGTAGGAACCCCCGACCATTCCCGCGACAAGCGCAAGAACGGCGGCAAAATAAACGGTCAGAAGCCAGAGATGAACAACCCCTCCCATTTGCGGTGCTCCAACTCAGATGTTTTGGAAACCACGCGCCGGACCCTTCTGCTCCCATTCGGGTAGCGTGGAATCGCTGTAGTCGTGTTCTATCAAGCTAGGGTATTGAGCTGTGTTCGTCTTCCATAATTTTCAAGAAATGAATTTGTTCAAACCAGCAGCATGCGCATTAAAAATGGTTTATCGCCAAAGATTGCTCCGCATAGGGCGGAGCAATCGCATCTGCCGCATTTGTGGGGCCTTGCTTACTGCGCGGCCCCGGACCCATCGCCGGGTGCTGTAGCAGGCGGCGGTGGCGGGTTTTCAAGGGTCTGCCAGTTGATGGACGGCATATCGGAGACTTTCTGACCGTTGATGGTAACGGCGCCATTACCGTAGGTGAGGTGGACATTGAGTGTTTGCCCGTTGGCGGTGTCGCTGGAGAGGTAGGGCGAGAGCATGGCCTGTGCCATGCTGATGTCGTCCTGCGCCTGCGGATAGGCGTTGATAATGGCTGTGGTAAGGCCGTCGAGGTGGTTTGCGCTGAGGTCGCCCTTACCTGAGGGTTGCTGGGCCTTATCGAAGCTGACACTGCCAGCGGCATTGAGCGTCGTCGGCCCAAGCACGAGGTTGACGCTACCGCTGGCGCTGCCGTTATTTGCCGCCCATTTCTGCACGTTCTGGAACAGGATTTTCTTGCGTCCGGCCTGGTCATCGAGTGGCAGTGCATTGAGTTGCGCCATCATATCCTGCCAGAATTGTGGTCCCGGACCGACAAAGTTGAGCGTCATGCCCAGATGCGCGATCTGCCCGCCGAACGGAACGGAGAAAATTTTGGTCATCAGCGGCGAGAGCGCAACACCATCGAGCGCGTAATTCTCGGCGAAGGTGACATTCCCGGCGCTGTCTGGCGGGGTGATGTTGGCGTGCAGACCGAAGTCGCTGGCGTGCAGCACGAGCAGACTGCCTTCGCTGGCGAGCAGGTTGATATTCCCGGCGGTGAGTTCGCCGCCCCGGAACGGATAGATATTGCCGTTGAACATGGCCTGCGGGTCGAGCTTCATAGCCGAGCTGATCGTCCCGAAGGTGACTTCAGCAGCACCTTGCGCGGCGTTGAAATTGATCTGCCCTGGCAGGTCGTAATGCACGACCATCGGGTTGGCGGCGTCGATGCGCAGGGCAAAGCTGGGCAGAACGATGCTGACCGGTATCGCAACCCCCGCGGTCTGCACGGTAATGTGCAGATTGGTCAGCTTGACGGTCGCAGTCAGCGGCGAGCTGCCGCGTGTCAGGCTGTCATAGCTCACATGAACATCGCCATGCCCGTTCATCCGGTTGGCCCAGCCGATAACTCCCGCCTCTAGCCGTCCTTGCGCGTACCACCACAGCCCAAGCCAGACCGCCACCAGAATCAACACGAGCAAGAGCAAGAATCTGAGGGTGCCGCGCATAAGGTAAAGCTCCGTTTGGGTCTGTTTCGATTCCTATATTGTGCCCCACCCTTGACCGTTGGCCAAGCCTCGGGGCTTTTGTCGCGTATGAAGGTTTTCAAACACTGGCGGAGTCTCCCCGCCGCCGCTCGCGGCGCCAGCGTCGCCCTGGGCAATTTCGATGGCGTACATCTCGGCCACGCGGGTGTGGTGCGCGCCGCCCATGCCGCCCGCCCGGACGCGCCGCGCGCCGTGCTGACCTTCGAGCCGCATCCCCGCGAGTTTTTTCGTCCGCAGGACGCGCCCTTCCGCCTGACCCTGTCGCACGAGCGCACCGCCGCCCTGGCCGCTCTGGGGGTGGATATCCTCTACGAGCTGCCCTTCGACGCCGCCTTTTCCAACCTGACCGCCGAACAGTTCATCGCCGAGATCCTGCATGGCGGCATCGGCGCTGCCCATCTCGCCTGCGGCGCGGATTTTGCCTTCGGCCACCGTCGCGGCGGCGATGTCGCGCTGTTGACCCGCCGTTCCGAGGCATTGGGCATGGGCCTGACCATCGTCCCCCCGGTCGCCGACTCGCAAGGCCCGATCTCCTCGACCCGCATCCGCCGCCTGCTGCAAGAGGGCTACCCCGAGCGCGCCGCCCAGCTCCTGGGCCACCCCCATACCATCCGTGGCGAAGTCGCGCATGGCGACGCCCGTGGCCGCACCATTGGTTTCCCCACCGCTAACATCGCGCTCGGCCGCCACCTGGAGCCCGCCCGCGGCGTCTACGCGATCACCGCCCGCCTGCCCGGCGGCACGGTGCAACCCGGCGTCGCCAACATCGGCCTGCGCCCCACCGTCGGCGGCACGCAAGCCCGCCTGGAAGCCCATCTTTTCGACTATGCGGGTGACCTCTACGGCGCCGAGCTGACCATCGTTCTGCACCACTTCCTGCGCGAGGAGCAGAAATTCCCCAGCTTCGACGCCCTGAAGGCCCAGATCGTGCAAGATGCCGCCGCCGCCCGCGCCCTGCTTGACAGCGCGGCAAAACCCGCCAATCCCCTCACCCCATGAGCGACACCCAGCCGGACTACAAATCGACCGTCTTTCTTCCCCGCACCGAGTTCC
Organism: Acidocella sp.; assembly: GCA_035427885.1. Taxonomy (GTDB): domain Bacteria; phylum Pseudomonadota; class Alphaproteobacteria; order Acetobacterales; family Acetobacteraceae; genus Acidocella. The sequence continues at coordinate 5,247 of DAOMCN010000056.1, forward strand.
CGATGCGCGCGGACCTGCCCAAGCGCGAGCCGGACATGCTCCGTCGCTGGGCGGAGATGAACCTGTGGGAAAAACTCCGCACGGCGGGGCAGGGGCGTAAACCCTTCATCCTGCATGACGGCCCGCCCTACGCCAACGGCAATCTGCATATTGGCCATGCGCTCAACAAAATTCATAAGGACGTCATCAACCGCGCCCGTCAGATGGCCGGGTTCGACGCGAACTACATCCCCGGCTGGGACTGCCACGGCCTGCCGATCGAGTGGAAGGTCGAGGAGACCTACCGTAAGATGAACAAAGACAAGGACGAAGTCCCCGTCCTCGAATTCCGCAAACAATGCCGCGACTACGCGCAACACTGGCTGGACATCCAATCCGCCGAATTCCAGCGCCTGGGCGTCGCCGCAGACTGGCCAAACCGCTACGCGACGATGGATTTCGCCTCCGAAGCGGCGATCGCGGGCGAAATCGGCAAATTCCTCCTCAACGGCGCCCTCTACCGCGGCCTGCGCCCGGTGATGTGGAGCCCGGTTGAAAAAACCGCCCTGGCCGAAGCCGAGGTCGAATACCAGGACAAAAAAGACACAGCGATTTACGTTCGCTTCCCGATCGTGGACGAGGACGCGGGCGACTTCGCCAATGCCTCGGTCGTGATCTGGACAACGACGCCCTGGACCATCCCCGGCAATCGCGGTCTCGCCGTCGGGCACGAGCTGGATTACGTCCTCATCCGCGTCGATGAAGTGGCGGAAAACTCCCTGGCCCGGACAGGTGAAGCCCTCATCGTCTCAGCCGAACTGCTGGAAGATTTCGTAGCCAAAGTCGGTATCGTTGGCTACGCGGTGCTGCGCAGCTGCAAGGGCAGCGAGTTGGAAGGCAAGCACTTCAAACACCCGCTGCACAACCAGAATCCCGGCTATGATTTCGCCGTGCCGCTCATGCTCGGCGAATTCGTAACAATGGAAGCGGGTACCGGCATCGTCCACATGGCCCCCGGCCACGGCGAGGACGATTTCTTCCTGTGCAAGACCCACGGCATCAAAACTCCGGAAACCGTGCAGGGCGACGGCACCTACTACCCCTCCGTCCCGCTCTTCGCCGGGTTGCACGTCTATAAAGCCGCCGACCCGGTCTGCGCCGCGCTCCTGGCTGCGGGCGCGCTGCTCCACCGCGCCGAGTTCGTCCACTCCTACCCCCATTCCTGGCGCTCCAAAGCCCCGCTGATTTACCGCGCGACGCCGAACTGGTTCATCCGCATGGACGGCCCCGAGCACATCCGCGAAAGCGCCCTTGCCTCCATCGACGCCACCCATTTCGTCCCTGAAATCGGCCGCAACCGCATCCGCTCGATGGTCGAATCCCGTCCCGACTGGTGCATCTCTCGCCAGCGCGCCTGGGGCGTGCCGATCGCTATTTTCGTTGATAAACGGACGCACGAACCCCTGCGCGACGCGGCGGTCATGGCCCGCATCGTAGAAATCTTCGCGAAGGAAAGCGCCGACGCCTGGTACGCCCGTCCGGCCCAGGACTTCCTCGGCCCAGACCGCAACCCCGACGACTACGAACAAATTTTCGATGTCGTGGACGTCTGGTTCGAATCCGGCTCGACCCACGCCTTCGTCCTCGAAGCGCGCGGCCTGCCGACCCCGGCGGATGTGTATCTCGAAGGCTCGGACCAGCATCGCGGCTGGTTCCAGGCGTCCCTTCTCGAATCCGTCGGCACGCGCGGCGTCGCCCCGTTCAAATCCATCGTGACGGACGGCTTCGTCCTGGACGAGCAGGGGAGAAAGATGTCCAAATCCCTGGGCAACGTCACCGCGCCGCAAGAGGTCAACGACAAATACGGCGCCGACATCCTGCGCCTCTGGGTGATGAACTCGGACACCTCGGAAGATTTGCGCATCGGCCCGGAAATCCTCAAGCAGCAGGCCGATCTCTACCGCCGCCTGCGCAACACCCTGCGCTGGATTTTGGGCTCGTTGGACAGCTTCACGGAAGCCGAAAAACTGCCCGAGCAGGACTTCCCCAGCCTGGAGCGCTACCTCCTGCACCGCCTGTGGGAGCTGAACGCGAAGCTGCAGACCGCGGTGGAGACGCATGACTGGACCGGCGTGTACCCCGCGCTGCATTATTTCTGCGCCAATGACCTCTCCGCCTTCTATTTCGATATCCGCAAGGACAGCCTCTATTGCGACCGCCCGGACGCGCCAAAACGCCGCGCCAGCCGCAGCTTTCTGGACATCCTGCACCGCTGCCTAACCACTTGGCTCGCCCCGGCATTGCCCTTCACGGCGGAAGAATCCTGGATCACCCGTTTCGGCCAGGACGCCTCCGTACACACCGCGCCCTTCCCCGAAATCCCGGCAGATTGGCGCAACGACGCGCTGGCCGAAACCTGGGCCAAAATCCGCGAACACCGCACTGGCGTGACCGGCGCAATTGAGCTGATGCGCCGCGACAAGACTATTGGCTCCTCGCTGCAAGCGGTCGCCGTACTCTCCGCCGAGGCCAACGCCCTGCTTGCGGACGGCGCCGCCTGGGCGGATATCTGCATCACTTCCGCCGCCCGCTTCGGCGCGGAAAACGCCGCCGCCCTGGCGGAGGGCGCCAAATGCGAACGCTGCTGGCGCGTCCTCCCCGAGGTCGGCGCCAACCCTGCGCACCCCACCCTCTGCGCTCGCTGCTGCGAGGCCGTCTCCCCATGACCCCCCGCCGCCTGGCCGGCCTTTTGCTTGCCCTGTTCGTGTTCGCCGCGGATCAGGCCAGCAAATACGCCGTCCTGTACCCGCTGCACCTCCAGGACGGCCACATCCTGACCCTCCTGCCTGTGCTGAACTTCGTCCTGGTGTGGAACCACGGCATCACCTTCGGCATGTTCGCAGGGAGCAACAGCAAGCTCCTCCTCGCCACCATCGCGAGCGTGGTCATCATCTGCTTGCTGATCTGGCTCTGGCGCAGCGAAAAATGGCTCAACGCCCTGGCCATCGGCGCGATCACCGGCGGCGCTGCGGGCAATGTGCTGGACCGCCTGCATTACGGCGCGGTGGTGGACTTTATCCAGGCGCATCTTGGCGCTTACTCTTGGTATGTGTTCAACATCGGCGACGCGGCGATCGTCTGCGGCGTGATCACCCTCATGCTGGAAAGCCTGTTTCACAGCAAACCAGTTGCCGCAAACAGCGGGCAGCGATAGGAAGACGCCATGACATCAAAAATTTGCTCCTCCGCCTCGGTTCTCGTCCTCGCCATCGCCCTCGCAGGGTGCACAGACGGGATGAAAAAGACCTTTGGCATGGAGGCCAACCCGCCAGATGCGTTCCAGGTGAGCACCCAGGCCCCGCTCTCGCTCCCCCCCGAGCTTGGCGTCCTGCCCAATCCGAACCCCGGCGAACCGCGCCCTCAGCAGGCGAACGCCGCGCAGGATGGCGCCAACACGCTGGTCCCGGCCAGCGCCCTGACCCCCGCGCCGAGTACCGCCAGCCCAGGCGCACAGGCGCTGTTGCAACAAGCAGGCCCGACCCCACCGTCTGGCATTCGTGCCGAGGTCAACCAAAACGCGATGGTCGCCAGCAAGCCGAAAGGCTTCGTCTCCAGCCTGCTCGGCAGCGCGCCAGCCCCGGCGCCAACGGTGAACGCCACCGCCGAAGCGCGCCGCCTGCAGGAGAACGAAGCCCTCGGCCAGCCCGTCACCACCGGCGCAACGCCACAGACAACCGACCAGAACCCCGGCCTGCTGCAGAAATTACTCAACCTGTTTTAAAGACCTTCC
>DAOMCN010000057.1:0-9012 GCA_035427885.1 Acidocella sp.
TCCGCACGGTCTATATTCATGGGCTGGTGCGCGATGAGCGCGGGCAGAAAATGTCCAAGTCCAAGGGTAATGTCATCGATCCGCTCAACCTGATCGAGGCTTATGGCACGGATGCGCTGCGCTATTCGGTTGCGGCGGCGGCGGGGCAGGGGCGCGATGTCAAGCTCGGTGCCAAGATCGTTGAGACGAACCGGGGGTTTGTTACCAAGATCTGGAACGCGGCGCGGTTCTGCGAGATGAACGAGTGCAGGCCCAACCCGGATTTCAGTCCGGAGCAGGCGAAGTTGCCGCTCTCGCGCTGGATTCTCGACGCGGCAAACCGGGCGACGCAAGACGCGGGGGCGGCGCTCGACGCCTTCCGGCCCAATGATTACGCGGCGGCGTGCTACCGCTTCGCCTGGGGAGATTTCTGCGACTGGTTCCTCGAATTCGCCAAGCCCGGCTTTACCGGAGAGGACGCGGACGAAATTCGCGATGTTGCCGCTTATGTGCTGGGAATTTTGCTGCGGCTGATGCATCCGATGATGCCTTTCGTGACGGAAGAGTTGTGGGATCATTTTGGATACGGCACTGAGGGATCGTTGATCCGCGCGGCGTGGCCGCAGGCGGTTGCGGTGCATGATGCGCAGGCGGCTGTGGCGGAGGTGGCCTGGGTCGTCGATCTGATCTCGCAGGTGCGTACGGTGCGCTCCGAGATGAATGTGCCGCCGTCCATCAAGTCGCCGATTTTGTTGCAGGATGCTTCGGCGGATTCGTTGGCGCGGGCGTTCAAATGGTTCGAGGCGATTTCGCGTATGGCGCGGGCGTCCGAGATCGGGCCGCTTGAGGGCGATGTGCCGCGGGGTTCGGCGCAGGTCGTGCTGGGCGAGGCGACTCTCGTGTTGCCGTTGGCGGAGATCATCGATCTTGACGCTGAACGCACGCGGCTGGGTGCGGCGCGGGCCAAGGCGGCGGCGGAGTTGGAGAAGGTGCGCGCCAAGTTGGCCAACGAGGATTTCGTCAAGCGCGCGCCGGAGGCAATTCTGGCCGAGCACGAGGAGCGGCGGGAGAGTTTCTCGTCCGAGATCTTGCGACTCGACGCGGCGTTGCAACGCATCTCCTGAGACAGGCGCTACCGGTGATTGAGGATGCTCGGTCACCGGGCGCGTCAGGCCGTGGCACCTCGGGTTGACGCGCCACGTTACAGTTGTTCGTCTTGGCTGGTAAGCGAGGGAGGGTTTTGTGGCGGTTACGATGCGGAGTGTTCAGGCGTCAGACCGTGCGCAATGGGAAGTGCTGTGGCGCGGGTATCAGGATTTCTATAAGGTGAGCCTGCCCGAGGCGGTGACCAAGGCGGCGTGGGCGCGGTTTTTCGACGAGGCCGAGGCGGTGTATTGTCTGGTCGCGGAGGAGGACGGCGTGCTGCTTGGCTTTGTGCAGTATTTGTTCCATCGCCATACCTGGACGATCCAGAATGTCTGTTATCTGGTCGATTTGTTCACCTTGCCCGCGGCGCGGGGCAAGGGCGTCGGGCGGGGGTTGATAGAGGCGGTATATGACGCGGCGAGAGCAGAAGGCGCGCCACGGGTGTACTGGATGACCCAGGAGAGCAACGCGCAGGCGATGGTGCTCTACGACAAGGTCGCGGAAAAATCTGGGTTTTTGCAGTATCGCAAACAGATGTAAAAAAAAGCCAGGGGAAAATCCCCTGGCATTTTAAGGCGCAAGTTTAGAGTTGGGCCTCAGCGTATTCGTAGTTGGCGATCTTGTCGAGCCAGTTGGTGATGTAGTCCGGGCGACGGTTGCGGAAATCCAGGTAGTAGCTGTGTTCCCAGACGTCGAGGGCGAGGAGGACCTTGCCTTCGCCGGTCGCGAGCGGGTTGGAGCCGTTCGGAGTTTTGGTCACTTTGAGCTTACCGTCCGCCGCCAGGACGAGCCAGGCCCAGCCGGAGCCGAACTGGCTGGTGCCAGCCGCCTTGAAGGCGTCCTTAAAGGCCTGCACGGAGCCGAGGTCTTCGGTGATCTTCTGCTCCAGCTTCGCCGGGATGACGCCGCCCTTCGGGCTCATGTTTTCCCAGAAGAGCTTGTGGTTCCAATGCTGGCCGGCATTGTTGAACACCGGGGCGAGCTCGGGCTTGTTGTAGGAGAAGGCGACGATCTCTTCGAGCGTCTTGCCCTGGAGGTCGGCGTTCTTCTCGACGAAGCCGTTCAGCGCCGTCACATAAGCCTGATGGTGCTTGCCGTGGTGAAGCTCCAGGGTCTCCTCGCACATGCCAGCGCCAGCCAGGGCGGTGGTCGCGTAAGGTAGGGTGGGCAGTTCAAAAGCCATCGGCGTTGTCTCCTTGAGTGAGTTTGTTTCGTCGTGAGGATTAGCTATGAACTGCCCATGCCTGCGTCAAGCGATCTTCTGCTCAATCTGCGCCGCGCCGACCCGGACCGGTTTTTCTGCACGCTGTTCGCGCCAGCCGAAAAACGGGAGTCTTTGGCGTTGCTCTATCTGTTTAACCACGAGTTGGCGCGCGCGCGCGAGGTGGCGTCCGAGCCGCTGCTGGCGCGTATCCGGCTGCAATGGTGGCGCGAAGTGGTCGAGGGCGAGGGGAAACTTCACGAAATCGCCACGCCGCTGGGCGCGGCGTTGGCGGGCGGGGTGTTTGCGGCGGAAGATCTGCTGGCGCTGATCGCGGCGCGCGAGGCGGAGGCGGAGGAGAAGATTGCCGATCTCGCTGCGTTCCTGGCCTATGCGCGGGGAACCGCGGGACGGCTCGCGCGAATCGCGGGGAAGATTCTGGGGGTGGATTCGGACGCGGTTGAGGATCTCGGCACGGCGTATGGGATTGCCGGGATTTTGCGCGCGGCGCCGTTTTTGCAGGCGCGGGGGCGCTCGTTGCTGCCTGCCGATGAGACGCCTCAAGCGGCGTTGGAGGCTTATGCGCGCGGACTGCTGCGGGCAACGCCGCCGCGCGCGGCGCTCGCGGCGGCGTTGCCCGCGGTTTATGCGAGGCGCGATCTTGGGCGGGCTTATGCGGCGCGGGGGATTGGCGATCGCCTCGCGGTCCTGCGTAGCGCGATTATGGGGCGGGTGTAGGGCGATCCGCCGTTAACGCTTCGGCGCTTTCCCAAAGTTTTTCTGCTGCCTCGGGGTTGAGCGCCTGGTGGGATATTTTGGCCGGGCCGGGCGGGCCGCGGAATTCGAGGAAGCCGGTTGGGCCGTAATAGCCGCCGGGGCGCACATCCGGTGCGGTTGCCGCCAGGAGGACTGGCTGCGCGCCCGCCTCGGCGGATTGGGTGATGAAGGGGGCGCCGAGTTTGAGCATCAACGCCATCAAACTTTGCGTACCGGGGCCGTTGGCGATCAGCTCGGTGCGGGCGATGCCGGGATGGGCGGCGACGCTGGTGATGCCCCAGCCGCCAGCGTCCGAGCGGCGCTGGAGTTCCAGGGCGAACATCAGCATCGCCAGCTTGGATTGCTCGTAGGCTTTCCAGGGGCGGTAGCCGCGGGTGTACTGGAGGTCGTGGAAATGCAGGAAGCCCTGGCGATGGGCGATGCTGGAGAGTTGCACGACGCGGGCGCGATGCGCCTTCATCAGTGTGGGCAGGAGCAGGAGGGTCAGCTTGAAATGACCCAGGAAGTTAACCGCGAGCTGCATTTCCAGGCCGTCGGCGGTTTCCTGGCGCGTTGGCAGAGCCATGATCCCGGCGTTGTTCACCAGAATGTCCAACGCGCCATGCGCCGCTTTTACCCTCCCCGCGAAGTCACACACCGAGGCGAGGCTGGCCAGGTCCAGCGCCTCGAAATTTGCGCTGCCGGGGAGGGCGGCGTTGATCCGCGCGGCGGCGGCTTCGCCTTTTGCGGCGTTGCGACAGGCGAGGATTACCCTCGCCCCGGCGCGGGCGAGTTCCAGGGCGGTAATGTAGCCGATGCCACTGTTCGCGCCGGTGACGATGGCGAGTTTGCCAGATTGAGGGGGAATTGAAGCCAGGGACCAGGGTGGCATCGTAAGCCTCCGTTCAGGCGGAGAGCGCCCTGGCCGCTTTTACCGCGAAATAGGTGAGGACGCCAGAACAACCGGCGCGCTTGAAGCCGAGCAGGCTCTCCAGCATGGCGCGGTCGTGGTCGATCCAGCCATTTTGCACGGCGGCCATGATCATCGCGTATTCGCCGGAGACCTGATACGCGAAAACAGGGACTTCAAAGCGGGCTTTAACGCGGTGGATGATGTCCAGATAGGGCATGCCGGGTTTGACCATGACCATATCCGCACCTTCGGCAAGGTCGATGGCGACTTCGTGCAGGGCTTCCTCGGCGTTGGCCGGGTTCATCTGGTAGGTTTTCTTGTCGCCCTTCAGCGCGCCGCCGGAGCCGATCGCGTCGCGGAACGGGCCGTAGAAGGCTGAGGCGTATTTGGCGGCGTAGCTCATGATGCGAGTGTTGATCAGGCCGGAGGCGTCCAGACCTTCGCGGATCGCGCCGATGCGTCCGTCCATCATGTCCGAGGGGGCGATGATGTCGATCCCGGCGGCGGCCTGGTTGATTGCCTGTTGGGTGAGGATTTTTACGGATTCGTCGTTGGCGACATAGCCCTCGCGCAGAATACCGTCGTGGCCGTGGTCCGTGTAGGGGTCGAGCGCGACATCGCCGACCAGGGCGATCTGCGGGAATTCGGTCTTCAAAAGGCGGGCGGCGCGGCACATCAGGTTGTCGGGGTTCAGGGCCTCGGTACCCTCTGCGTTTTTCTGCTCGCGCGGGGTGGCGGGGAACAAGGCGATGGCGGGGATGTTCAGCCGGGCGGCTTCTTCGACATGCTTGGCCAGATGGTCCAGTCCGCTGCGCAGGACGCCAGGCATGGACGCGATTTCCTCGGGCGCGCCGGTGCCTTCACGGATGAAAATTGGCCAGATCAAATCATCGACCGAGAACTTGTGCTCGGCGACTAGCCGGCGGGTCGCGTTGTCGAAGCGGTTGCGGCGCAGGCGGGTGTTGGGGAAGGTGCGGTTTGTCATGCGGGTAAAATACCGGGTTTATGCGGCGATGGCGAGGCGGGGGGAAATGAGAGATTGACAGGCTTTGAGAAGGGCGGCTAACTGAGGTGCGTAATTGAGAATGATTATTAATTGCAGTTCGTGCGGCGGCGGGGGCGCTTTTGCCAAAGCACGGCAAGTGGATACAAGTCATCATCCCGCTAGAGGAGTCGTGCGACCATGTCTTCGACCAGCCAACCCCCCAAACAAGTGGGGCAGCCGCGTCCGTTTAATTTTCTTAAAACCCTGCCGATCGTTGCCGTGTTTGGCCCCGGCATCGTGGTTATGCTGGCGGATACGGATGTCGGTTCCATTATTACCGCCGGGCAGAGCGGTGTGCAGTGGGGCTACAAGCTGCTCATGGTGCAATTCGTGCTGATGCCGGTGTTGTTCATCGTGCAGGAGCTGACTGTGCGGCTGGGGATTTTCACCGGGCGCGGGCATGGCGAGTTGATCCGCGACTCCTTCGGGCCGGGCTGGGCGTGGTTGTCCGCGGTGGGGTTGTCGGTAGCGACGATCGGGGCGTTGCTGACGGAATTCTCGGGCGTTGCGGGGATTGGCGATCTTTATGGCGTGCCGCACAGCATCTCGCTGCCGCTGGCGGTGGTGACACTGCTCGCGGTCGTGCTGACCGGGTCTTACCGGCGGGTCGAGCGGGCGGCTATTGCGATCGGACTGTTCGAGTTGGCGTTCTTTTTTGTCGCCTGGGCGGCGCGGCCGGATCTGAGTCTCATGGCGCGTCAGGCGATCTCGATCCCCTTCGCCAACACGAATTATATGTATTTGGTGGCAGCGAATATCGGCGCTGTGATCATGCCGTGGATGATTTTCTACCAGCAATCGGCAGTCGCCGATAAAAGGCTTCAGCCCAAGCACTACAAGGCTGCTAAATGGGACACAGCGGCGGGCGCGGTGATCACGCAGCTTGTCATGGCCGCCGTGCTGATCGCCGCCGCCGCGTCCATCCGGCCGCATGCGCCGCAGGCCAGCTTGAACACTGTCGGGCAGATGAGCCTCGCGATGACGCCGTATCTTGGGCCGCAGGTCGGGCGGCTGGTGTTTGGCCTGGGGGTGATCGGGGCGGGGATGGTGGCCGCGATTGTGGCCTCGCTGGCGCTGGCCTGGGGGTTGGGCGAAGTTTCGGGGTATAAGCACTCGCTCGAACATAAGCCGCTCCAGGCGCGGTGGTTTTATGCCGTGTACGCGGCTTGTGTTGTTGGCGGGGCGACGCTGGTGGGCTTGGCACCGAACCTGATCACGCTGAATGTTGCCGTGCAGGTGATGAATGCGCTGCTGCTGCCGATTGTGCTGGGGTTCCTGGTGCGGCTCTCGATGGTGGCGTTGCCCGCCGCGCACCGGCTCAAGGGGTGGTATATGTGGGTGGTCATTACCGTCTGCACTATTACCTGTGTGCTGGGCGTTTATGGGGGGTTGAGCGGGGTGCTCTAGCCTTGCGCTTCCTGCTTTTCATGTTGCTGCTGTATCCTGGCTTCGCGCTGGCGCAGCAGCATGTCGTTATCCCCGAGCCGGGCGGCGTGCGGTTGCAGGCTGTGCTGTTTCTTCCGCAACACGCCACGGCTCCGGCGGTGGTGGCTTTGCATGGTTGCGGGGGGCCGATGGCGCGGCGCGATGATGGCTGGGCGCGGATGCTCGCATCACAGGGCCATGCGGTGTTGTTGCCCAATAGTTTCACCTCGCGCGGGTTGAAACCGGAATGCAAGCAATCCACGCATGGCGCCGACGCCTACGGGCCGCGCCGCGATGACGCGCTCGCCGCTGCGGCGTGGCTCCAGGGGCAGAAATTCGCGCCGCCAGGCGGGGTGTTGCTGCTTGGCTGGTCGGATGGCGGGACGACGGTGCTGGCCAGTCTCGCCAATCCGCCGCCTGGGCTGATCCGGGGCGCGGTGGCGATGTATCCGTCCTGTACCCGCACGGTGAAAAATGCCGCCTGGCATAATGCCGCGCCACTGCTCATTCTTATCGGCACGGCGGATGACTGGACGCCGCCGAAACCCTGTCAGACGCTGGCGGCGCGCCATAAAAATATCCGGATCGCGCTGTATCCTGGCGCGTATCATGATTTTGATGTGCCGCATGATCCGGTCCATCTGATCACCGGGCTGCCTTATACCAAATACGGCAACCACGTAGCCCATGCCGGGGAGAACGAAGCCGCGCGCGCGGGTGCCCGGGCAAAAGTCCCGGCGTTTTTCGCTACCCTGCCTCCTGCTTAGGCCGGCGTCCTGATTATTTCCCTCACCTGTGAGAGCATGATAGACGGGGGCATGACTCAATCCTTGATCGTGGCCATTGGCGCTGACCATGGCGGTGTAACCCTTAAAAACCGGCTTGCCGCGGCGCTCGTGGAGGCAGGACATCAGCCGATGGATTTCGGCACGGATGGCACGGCCAGCGTGGATTATCCCGATTTTGCCCATGCGGTCTGCGCCGCCGTTGCCGAGGCGCGTGCCGATCTGGGCATTCTCGTCTGCGGCACCGGCATTGGCATGAGCATCGCCGCCAATCGCAACCCCGCGATTCGCTGCGCCCTGGTTCATGATGTCACCACCACGCGCCTTACGCGGGCGCATAACAATGCCAATGTAATCGCGCTCGGCGCGCGCATTACCGGCGAGGAAGTTGCGATGGATATTTTGCGCACTTTCCTTTCCACCCCATATGAAGGCGGACGGCACGACAATCGTCTGGCTAAACTTAATCCTTGAGACGGAATATTGGTATGAACGAGCAGAACATCGCCCCTAGCCTTGAACGGTTTTTTAACGCGTCGCTGCTGGAAACGGACCCCGAGCTGGCCGCAATCCTCGCCCAGGAACTCGTGCGCGAGCAAGATGGGATTGAGCTGATCGCCTCGGAGAATATCGTCTCCGCTGCTGTCATGCAGGCGCAAGGCTCGGTGCTGACAAATAAATATGCCGAGGGATATCCGGGCAAGCGCTATTACGGCGGCTGCGGCCCGGCCGATCTCGCCGAGACGCTGGCGATTGAGCGGGCGAAGAAGCTGTTCTCAGCAGGTTTTGCCAATGTGCAGGCTAATTCCGGGTCGCAGGCCAATCAGTCTGTGTTTCTGGCGCTGCTCAATGCGGGAGATACGATTCTTGGCATGTCGCTCGCGGCGGGCGGGCATCTGACACATGGTGCGGCGCCGAATATGTCCGGCAAGTGGTTCAACGCCGTGCAGTATGGCGTGCGCAAGGAAGACGGCGTACTGGACTACGCCGAGTTGGAGGCGCTGGCGCAGCAGCACAAGCCCAAGTTGATTGTCGCGGGCGGTTCGGCCTATCCGCGCTTTATTGATTTTCCGCGCATCCGCGCCATTGCCGATGCCGTGGGCGCGTTCTTCATGGTGGATATGGCGCATTTCGCCGGGCTCGTCGCCGCCGGGATTTTCCCCTCGCCGCTGCCGCATGCGCATGTCGTGACCACGACGACGCATAAGACACTGCGCGGGCCGCGCGGCGGGATGGTGCTGACCAATCATGAGGATATCGCCAAGAAGATCAACTCGGCGATTTTCCCTGGGTTGCAGGGCGGGCCGCTGATGCATGTTATCGCCGCCAAGGCGGTGGCCTTTGGCGAGGCGCTGCGCCCCGATTTCGTGACCTATCAGAAGCAGGTTGTCGCCAATGCCAAGGCGCTGGCGGAGACGCTGGTCGAGCAGGGGCTGGCGATTGTGACCGGGGGCACGGATTCGCATCTGCTGCTGGTCGATCTGCGGCCCAAGAATGTGACCGGCAAGGCGGCGGAAGCCAGCCTGGAGCGGGCGCATATGACCGCCAACAAGAACGCCATTCCGTTTGATCCGCAAAAGCCTTTTATCACCTCGGGGATTCGCCTAGGTACGCCCGCCGCCACCACCCGCGGGTTTGGAGTCGCCGAGTTCCGCGAGATCGGCATGATGATCGGCGAGGTGCTGGATGGCTTGAGCAAGTCCAATGACGGCAGCAACGACGCGATCGAGCAGGCTGTCGGCGCGCGGGCGAAGGCGCTCTG
>DAOMCN010000058.1:0-1519 GCA_035427885.1 Acidocella sp.
CGACCGGCCCGAACGTGCGCGAGCCGCAGAACCGCCGCGTGGAAATCGTCCTCAAGTAAGGACTTCTTCCTTTGCGAAACAAACGACCCTGGCGGGAAACTGCCAGGACTTTTTTGTTGACGGGCTAAGGCGCGGTGATGAAGGCGGTGATGGCGCCAACGGCCTGGGGCTCGACGCCGTAATAGCTGTGGAAGGACAGCGGGCCGCAAGGGCCGGTTTTGGGCGATGCACCGCCGTCGATGCGTTTGACTTCCCTGCGCGGGGCGTGGGCCATGCTTGCCGCGATGCGCGCTGCATCGGCGGGCGGGCTGGGGTGGCAGGCGTCCTCGGTGTCCTCCATGATCAGCGCCGGGACGCGCAGCGCTGCAAGGTCGAGCCCCAGGACGCCGCCATCCGGCGCGTTTGGCGTCACCACGCTGACGGAAGAGGTCAGGACAACGCCGCCGATGGCAGGGCCGAGGCGGATTGCGTTGGCGGCGGCGGTGATGCTGCCGAGATTGGTGCCGACCAGCCAGACCGGCACATTGGCCCGCTGTTTGAGCCAGGCGATCGCGGCGTCAAGATCTGTGGCCTGGTCTGGACCTTCGCGAAAGGCTTCGGTGAGGCCGCCGAGCTTGTCGGAGGGCACATCCAACGCCAGCGTGGCGATGTTGGCGGCGACAAACATCTTGCGGGTACGGATCAGGAAGTCTCTGCTCGGACTGCCGGGGGCGCCCGACAGATCGAAAGTGATGGGGAAGGGGTCGTCCGTAGCGGGAAACAAGATGACCGCCGCGACGGGGTGGGCCGGGATGTCCGCCAGGAAGGATTGCAGCACGCCGGGGCGAGTTGGAATCGTGACGGCGACCTCTTGCGCCACAGCGCAAGCGCTGGTCAGAATCCAGAAAAGACCCGGGAGCAGCGCGCGGCCAATCATGCGGCGGGGGAATGCCATCACGCGCTCCGGGCTTTTTTTCCGCGCTGAGCCAGGGGCTAGAACGGGATTTCGTCATCCAGATCGTTGCTTGGGCGCGTGTCCCAGCCGCCGACGGCGCGCGGCGCTGCGGCCGGCCTGGCCGGGGCGGCGGCGCGGGGGGCGTAATCCTCGCCCGAGCCTGCGTTCGGGTTCTTGTCTAGCAGCACCAGCTCACCGCCGAAGCGCCCGATCATCACCTCGGTGGTGTATTTGTCCTGGCCGGACTGATCGGTCCATTTGCGGGTTTGCAGCTTGCCCTCGATGTAAACCTTCGAGCCCTTGCGCAGGTATTTTTCCGCGACCTCGCCCAGACGGTCGTTCATGATGACGACGCGGTGCCACTCGGTCTGTTCCTTGCGCTCGCCCGAGGCTTTGTCCGTCCAGTTGTCGGAGGTCGCGACCGTCAGGTTGACGATTTTCAGCCCGGACTGCGCGTTGCGCACTTCCGGGTCCTTGCCAAGATTTCCCACCAGAATGACTTTGTTCACACTACCGGCCATGATGACCTCCTATCTTTTGTATCCGGGATGATTTGAGCCATCTCCCCCCCCGCTGGCAAGGGCT
>DAOMCN010000058.1:1529-4040 GCA_035427885.1 Acidocella sp.
GGCTAGAGCGATATCCGGCTATGTTGAACCGGAAGGTTCAAAATTACCGGATCAAATTGCTCGCCAAAACATAGGTAGAGCGTTTCCGTGTGAACGGAAACGCTCTAGGATTTGCGGAAACGCATCGGGTCGATGGCGGGGAGGATGGCGCCCGCCGGGCCGGGGTCTTCGCCCTTGACCATCGCCGCGACAAGCGCACCCGCCGCAGGGGAGGTCTGGATGCCATACCCCCCCTGCCCCACGCACCAGAAAAAGCCGGAACCGGCGTTGTCCCAACCGAAGGCGAGGCTGCGGTCGGCGGAGAAGGTACGCAGGCCGGACCAGGAATGTTCGACGCGGCGGACCTCGATGGCGAGGGCTTGCTGCATGCGGTCGATGCCGATGGCGACGTCCAGCTCATCGGGTTGCACATCGTGCGGGGGCATCGGGGTTTCGTCGCAGGGCGTGACCATGAGCTTGGTGCGCGCCTCGGTGCGCACGTACCAGTCGTGGACCGCGGATTGGACCAGCGGCCAGTTTTCGACCACGTAGGGGGCGGGGTCGATGATCGCCGCCGTGCGCCGGCAGGGGACCAGGCCGATTGGCGGGAGACCTGCGATCTGGGCGACTTCATCGCCCCAAGCGCCAGCGGCGTTGATGACGATGGGGGCGGTAACGATGCCACCGCCAGTGACTTCGACCTCCCAGACGCCGCCTTTGCGCTCAATCCGCCCGGCGCGGCTGCGCAGGAGTAACGCCCCCCCGGCCTGACGCGCGCGGCGCAGGTAGAACTGGTGCAGTGCGGCGACGTCCATGTCGAAACCAGTCGATTCGAGCCCGGCGCGCACGGCGTAACCCTCGATCAACGCGGGGACCATCGCCTTGACCTGCGCCAGGGAGATTTCCTCGATGCCGAGTTGCTGGTCGATCAGCGCGTCGAGCGCAGCGGTTTGTTCCTTTGGCGCGAGATAGACAATCTTGCGGGGGATCGCGAGATGGTCCGTGCCAATGTCCTCCGGCGGCGAGAGGAAGAAATCCCGCGAGAGGCCGGTCAGAACGCGCACGTCCGGCGGGCCGTAATTATGAATCCAGATGGCGGCAGAACGGCCCGTCGTGTGGTAGCCGGGCTGGGATTCGGCCTCTACTAGCGCAACCTTATGCGTGGCGCCCAGGGCGGCGGCGGCGCCAGCGCCGGCAATGCCCGCGCCGATCACGATGATGTCGAAGGACTGGCTCATGGGAAGAAAAAATCCTTAAGGACGGCGAGGGTTTCTTGCGGCTTGTCGGCGTGCAGCCAGTGCGCGGCGCCGGGGATGGCGTCTTGCACCGCATGGGGGAACAGGCGGGCGATGGCAGGCGTCGCAGTTGGAGGGACGTAGTGGGACTCGGCGCCGCGCAGGAACAGCGCTGGGCCGGGGTAGGGCTTGGCGCCCGGCGGGTCGTGCCAGTCCAGCAGGCTCGGCATGGCGGCGGCGATTTCCTCCAGGCCGACGCGCCAGCGCGGATGCGCGCCCAGCACGAGGTTATTGAGCAGGAAGGCGCGCATCGGCGCGGCTTTGACCACCTCGGCCAACGCCGCGTCGGCGGCGCCGCGCGTCAGGGCGTGGTCCAGCTTCAGGGCGCGCATGGCGGCGACGTAGTTATCATAATCGTGGTCGTAGGGGATGGGCGCGATGTCCAGCACGGCGAGGCGACTGACCAGATCGGGCTGGGTCAACGCGAGCGCCATTGCGGTTTTGCCGCCCAGGGAGTGGCCCGCGAGGCGGATCGGGCCAAGGTTCAAGGCGCGGATCGTATCCGCCACGTCCCCTGCCATCGTGGCGAAATCCATCGCCGCGGCGTGCGGGCTGTCGCCGTGATTGCGCAGGTCCATGGCGACGACCCGGGCATCAGGGGCGAGGCCACGGGCGAGTTGGCCGAGATTTTTTGCCGCCCCGAATAGGCCATGCAGGAGGACCAGGGGCGGGCCGTCGCCGAAGGAACGGGTGTTTAATATCATATTCATCCAGCATCGCCGCTGGCTCAAAAAATCTCAAGCATTGTTATGGGAATCAGCTATGAGAAAGTCATGATTCTCGCTCTGGTTGTACTCGCCGCACTCTGCGCCCTAGGGATAACGCTGCGCTTCCCCGCCGCCGCTTGCGTGTTCTGGGTGCTGGCGTTGGAGACCTCTCCGGACATCTGGCTCGCACAGATGATCGGCGGGCATGAGATGATCATCGCGGCGATGAAAGGGGTCGGCCTTGTCCTGGTGGCCGTGCTGGGCTTGCGCCACGGCATCAAACTCGACCGCTATAACCCCGGATTCGCCTTTGCCTTCATGTTCGTCACGGGCGGGATGCACGGGCTGTATCCAGGGCTGACGCTGCTCGCCAGCCTGCGCTCGCTGGTGGGCTCGGCGGCGCCGTTTTTGTTCAGTTTTGCGCGGCTGCCGGCGGATTTTGTCCGGGCGACGGTGCGCGCGGTGCTCTGGGGACCGCTCTTTGCCGTGGCGTTCGGCGCGCTGCTGACGCTAGGCGGGGTTGGCCATAT
>DAOMCN010000058.1:4050-9012 GCA_035427885.1 Acidocella sp.
GAACAAGGCGCACTGCGCTTTGGCGCGTCCGGGGAGCCCTCGTTTCTCGCCGGATTCGCGCTGATCGGGGTGTATGCGGGGCTCATGGAGGCTGTCGCGGCCCGACGCGGCGGAGCGGTTCTGGCGGTGGGCGTCAATATCGCCATCATCCTACTCACAGGGGCGCGCGTGCCGCTGGCGTTGGCGCTGTTGCTCACGACTGGCATTCTGATCGTGCAGCGGCGGATCCTTACCCTCGCAGCGCTGGGGGCGGGGGCCGCGCTCGGGGCGATGTGCCTCAATCTGCTCAGCTTTCTGCGCGTGGTCGATCTCGTACAACTGGGCGAGGCAACGGATCTTTCCAACCGCAATCTGGTCTGGCCCTATTTTAAGAAGGCGTTCGAGACGTCGCCGTTCTTTGGCTGGGGCGTTGGCGCGGGCAAGGTGGTGATCCCCAATACCTCGGCGCTCGACGCGCTGATCGGCACCAATGCGGCGCATGACGAGTATCTGCGAATCGGCGCGGAGGGCGGTGGCGTCGGGGTTGTGCTGCTCGCCGGACTGATTACCCTCTGGGTAGGGCACGGGACGCAACATCTGCCCGCCGCGCAGGCCTGGCTGATGCGGCTGATTTTTCTCAGTTTTGCCCTGCACTCGGCGACCGACAACACGCTCATCGCCACCACCAGCAGCGTGTTCTTCCTCTGGGCAAGCGCTATCTTCGCAAGTGCACCGGAAAGGACTAGACCTGCGCCATGATCACGCGCCGCACCGCCTTCGGGCTGCCCCTTGCCGCCTACCTCTCCCTCCCCGCCTTCGCCGATGCTGAAGCACCGCCGATCGCCTTGGTGATGAATTCTGGCGAGGCTTCGGTCAGCGTCATCGACATGAACAGCAAGCAGGTGATCAACACCCTGCCGACACTGCGCGAGCCGAGCCACTGGGTGCTTACCCCCGACCGCAGCCAAATTTACATCTGCGACGCCAGCGGCAATGCGCTGTTCTTCTTCGATCCACACACCGCCACGCCGCTCGGGCATATGCGCATCGCCGACCCGTACCAGCTCGCCTATACGCCCGACGGCAAGTACCTCGTGGTCAACGCGGACCGGCTCAACCATGTTGATGTGTATGACGGCGCGACGCTAAAGCTGGTCAAGCGCTTCGCGCCCGGCAAGCTGCCCAGCCATCTCGATTTCTCGCCCGACAGCCGCTGGAGTTTCAACTCCATGCAGGGCAGCGATACGCTTGTTTCCTTTGACCTCGAGACCATGACGACGCGCTGGACCGTACGGGTCGGCGATACGCCCGCGGGGGTGCTCTGGCTGCATGGCAAGCTGCTCGTCTGCATCATGGGCGCGAACGGAATCGTCGAGGTAGACCCGCTCACCGGGGCGATCAACCGCCGCCAGAAAACCGGCGAGGGAGCCCATAACATCTTCCTCTCGAGCGAGACCAATACGCTCTACGTTTCCAACCGCGTCGGCAGCACGCTCTCCGCGCTCGATCCGGTCACGCTCGAAGTCCGGCGCAATTATTCGATCCCCGGCGGGCCGGATGATATCGCCATCGCGCCAGATGGAAAAATCTGGATCGCGCGGCGTTTTGCCGAGTCGGTCGCGGTCATGGACCCGGTGACGGGAGAATTCGAGAGCATCCCCGTCGGGCGCTCACCGCATGGGATTTATCTCTCCACATGTCTCCGGAAAAAGGGCAAGCTGACCGCACAGATGCTTTAGGCGGACGCTCGTAAAGTCGGGACAAATGGGCTAGTGAGTTAACATCAAGGACTGGGCAAGCGGCAGTGCGCCAAAGGGGCGTTGCGCTCCGGCCATTCAACGCAAGGCGTCAGGCATGGGACTCGACCGGTTTTTCAGCTTAATCGCCGGGGATTTGGACCAATATATCGTCCTTCCCGTGCTCTACCATTTCGGCTGGATGGAGTGGGGGGATCTTTCCTTCGACTGGGCGCTGGTCTGCGTCTATGGGCTGTTCGCCGTGATCTTGACCTATGCCATGTGCTGGCCGCTGGAGGCGCTCTTTCCGGTCGAGCGCTGGCCGAACAAAAAGGCCGTCGGGGTCGATATTCTCTATACCTTCCTCTCGCGCGTCGGCGTCATTCCGATCATCAGCTTTCTGCTCTTTTATCAGGTGCAGGTCGCCTTTACCGGCGCGGTGGTCGATGCCGGGTTCATCCCACCAGATCTTGAGACGCTGATACCAGCACTCTTCGGCCATCCGCTCATCACCTTCATGATCTACGCGCTGATCCTTGACTTCGCCGATTACTGGCGCCACCGGCTCTCGCATACGTTCCGCGCCTGGTATGCGCTGCACGCGCTGCACCATGCGCAACGGCAGATGAGCTTCTGGTCCGATGACCGCAACCATGTGTTCGACGACGGCATCTCGTTTGTATGGTCGTTCGCCATCGGCCTCGCCATTGGCATTCCTCCGTTGCAGTTCCCGCTGCTGATCCTGCTGCTGCGCTTCATGGAGAGCCTCTCGCACGCCAACGTCAAACTCTCCTTCGGCTGGGCGGAGCCGCTGCTGGTCTCGCCGCGTTTCCATCGGCGCCACCATGCCATCGGGGCGGCGGGCCGGCGTTCGTGCAATTACGGCGCGGTGTTTCCGTTCTGGGACATGATCTTCCGAACCGCCGATTTCGCCAATGTGTACCTGCCCACCGGCGACGCCCGCGCGCCCGAGGCGCTGGCGACGGGGAGTTTCATTGCCCAGCAGGTCACGGGGGCCAAAATGTTTTTCAACGCGCTGCTTGGCAGGCGAATGGCAACTTAATACAAGGCGCACCCATGGAACATAAAGTCAAAAAAGTCGTTCTCGCCTACTCGGGTGGGCTAGATACTTCGGTTATCCTCAAATGGTTGCAGAACAAGTATAACTGCGAGGTGGTGACCTTCACCGCCGATCTCGGCCAGGGCGAGGAACTGGAACCGGCGCGCAAGAAGGCCGAGATGTTCGGCATCAAGCAAATTTTTATCGAGGATCTGCGTGAAACCTTCGTGAAGGACTTCGTCTTTCCGATGTTCCGGGCGAATGCGCTCTACGAGGGGCAATATCTGCTGGGCACCTCCATCGCCCGGCCGCTGATTGCGCAGCGCCAGATCGAGATTGCTGAAATGGTTGGTGCGGACGCCGTGGCGCATGGCGCGACCGGCAAGGGCAATGACCAGGTGCGCTTTGAACTTGGCTATTACGCGCTCAACCCGAATATCCGCGTAATTGCGCCGTGGCGCGAGTGGGAGCTGACCTCGCGCACCAAGCTGCTCGAATACGCCGAAGCCAACCAGATCCCCATCACCAAGGACAAGCGTGGGGAAGCGCCATTCTCGGTCGATGCGAACCTGCTGCACTCGTCCTCCGAAGGAAAAATCCTCGAAGACCCCGCTGTGGAGCCCGACGAGATCGTCTATCAGCGCACGATCAGCCCGGAAGCCGCGCCTGATAAGGCGACGGAGATTTCCATCGATTTCGCGCATGGCGACGCGGTCGGGATCAACGGCGAGGAGCTCTCTCCCGCGACCATCCTGACGCGGCTCAATGAATATGGCCGCGCCAACGGCATTGGCCGGTTGGATCTCGTGGAAAACCGCTTTGTCGGCATGAAGTCGCGCGGCGTGTACGAGACGCCGGGCGGGACGATCCTACTCGCGGCACACCGGGCAATCGAGAGCATCACCCTCGACCGCGAGGCCGGGCATCTCAAGGACAGCATCATGCCGCGCTATGCGGAGCTGATCTATAACGGGTTCTGGTTCTCGCCCGAGCGCCGGATGTTGCAGGCGCTGATCGATACGTCGCAGGCGTCCGTCACCGGGCGGGTCAATCTGAAGCTCTATAAGGGCAATGTCATCGTTACCGGGCGCGAGAGCCCGTATTCGCTGTATTCGACGCGGATGGTGACCTTCGAAGACGACGCGGGGGCCTATAACCAACAGGACGCCGCCGGATTCATCAAGCTGAATTCGTTGCGTCTGCGCCTCGGCGCGGCGATCGGACGGCGCGGCGGCGCCTTATAAAGAGTAAAACTTTTGCTCGGCGCTTCGAATATAGGGTTTTTGAAGCGCCGGAACAAACTTGGAACAAAAAGTTAATTCTTCTGTTGCTATTTTGTTCTTTCCATGCCAGCGTCTGCGCAACAAATCACTCTGGCATTTCGAAAGAAACACGTTATGGTTGCACCGAACTCAGGACAAAAGCGGCGTTTAACGGCGGTTGATTCCGCTTCTGACGCTTCGGAGGCAGCAACCATGAAGAAGCCCGATTTAGAAAAAAACAAGGCCTTGGACGCCGCCATGGCGCAGATCGAGCGCTCTTTCGGCAAAGGCTCGATTATGCGCATGGGAGCCAAGGGCACCGGCGAGGCGTTTGATGTGATTTCGTCAGGCTCGCTCGGGTTGGATCTTGCGCTGGGCATCGGCGGACTGCCGCGCGGTCGGGTGATCGAGGTTTATGGGCCAGAAAGCTCGGGCAAGACCACGCTGGCGCTGCACGCCATCGCCGAAGCGCAAAAGCGCGGCGGAACCTGCGCGTTTATCGACGCGGAACACGCGCTCGATCCAACCTATGCGCGCAAGCTCGGCGTGGATGTGGACAATCTGCTGATCTCCCAGCCCGATACCGGCGAACAGGGGTTGGAGATTGCCGATACGCTGGTGCGCTCGGGCTCTATCGACGTGCTGGTGATCGACTCGGTGGCGGCGCTGGTGCCGCGCGCGGAGTTGGAAGGCGAGATGGGCGATACGCATGTCGGCCTGCACGCGCGCCTCATGAGCCAGGCTTTGCGTAAGATCACCGGCTCGGTTGCGCGCAGCAATACGATGTTGATCTTCCTCAACCAAATTCGCTTGAAAATTGGCGTTATGTTCGGCAACCCGGAAACAACCACGGGTGGCAATGCGCTGAAGTTTTATGCGTCGATCCGCATGGAAATCCGGCGCACCGGCTCGATCAAAGACCGCG
>DAOMCN010000059.1:0-9001 GCA_035427885.1 Acidocella sp.
GGCTGATGCTTCAGCAGGAGACCCCGGAAGACTATGTGGTGGCGAGCGAGCGCACGACTTCGGTGCGCGACCTGTGCAACATCGCCTTTGCCCACGCCGGGCTGAACTATCATGATTACGTCACCACCGACCCCGCCTTCCTGCGCCCGGTGGATGTCGAAGTCCTGGTCGGGGACGCTTCCAAGGCCAAGGCGAAGCTGGGCTGGAGCGTCGAGATTTCGCTGGAGCAGATGATCCAGGAAATGGTCGAGGCCGATCTCGCTCGCCTGCGCGCCCGGCTCGGCTGAACCGTGGCTCTCCCGGGGCGTATCCTGCTCACCGGCGCTTCTGGTTTCGTCGGGCGCCATCTGTTGGCCCACCTGCGCGCGCGCTTCCCCGGCAGCGTCCTGCTGGCCGCCTCGCGCGAGGGGAATATCCCCGGCGCCGACGCCATCCTTCCGCTCGACCTGCGCGACCCGGACGGCATGGCGACGCTCTTACGCGCCGCCGCCCCGGACGCGGTGGTGCATCTCGCGGCGCAGACGGCGGTACCGGAGAGCTTCGCAGACCCCACGCTGACCTGGCGGGTGAACGTGGACGGTACCCTGGCCCTGGCGCACACGCTGCACGCCCATCTGCCGCAAACCCTGCTGGTGCATATCTCCTCCGCCGAAGTGTATGGCCTGAGCTTCCAGTGCGGCGTCGCGCTGGCCGAGGACGCCGCCATGTCCCCCGCCAACCCCTACGCCGCATCGAAAGCCGCCGCAGACATGGCTCTGGGCGAAATGTCCCTGCGCGGCCTGCGCCTGGTGCGTCTGCGCCCCTTTAACCACATCGGCCCCGGGCAGACTCCGTCCTTCGCCCTCCCGTCCTTTGCCCGGCAGATCGCGCGGATCGAGGCGAACCTGCAGGAACCAATCCTGCACGTCGGCGCCCTCGACCGTTGGCGGGACTTCCTCGACGTACGAGACGTCTGCGCCGCTTACATCGCAGCGCTGGAACGCGCGCAAGACCTGCCCAACGGCATCGCGCTCAACATCGCCTCAGGCACCGAGCGGCGTATCGGCGATGTCCTGGACGCCTTACTGGACCGCGCGCGGGTAAAAATCCACGTCGTGCAAACCCCGGCGCTGCTACGCCCCACAGACATCGAACACGCGCGCGGCGATGCCACCCTGGCGCACCGGCTGCTCGGCTGGACCCCGCGCGAAAATTGGGACGAGACCCTGGACCGCATCCTGGAAGACTGGCGCGCGCGCACTGCCCAGTACCCCACCGGTTGAAATCGTCCACACAAAACACCCGGCTTAGCGCCGCCGGGACGTTTCCAACCTGGCCCCTCTTTTAAGTGAACTCGATCAGCAGATCCTTCGCATCGACCTGCTCGCCCGCCCGCACCAGAATAGTCTTCACCGTCCCATCGCGCGGCGATGTCAGCTGCGCCTCCATCTTCATCGCCTCGATGGCCAGCAGCGGCTCGCCTTGCTTCACCGCCTGTCCCTCGCGCACCAGGATCGCCGAAATCGTCCCCGGCATCGGCGCGCCAATCTGCTGGGCGTCGGCCTCGTCTACCTTGCGCCGCGCCTGCTTTGTCGTCGCGGCGCCGCGGTTGGGCACTGAGATCACGCGCGGCTGCCCGTTCAGCTCAAAGAACACGCGCACATTGCCATCCTCATCCGTCTCGCTGATCGTCTGCAGGCTGATGATCATCGTCTTGCCGGACTGGATCGTGACCGAGATTTCGTCCCCGGTTTTCATCCCGTAGAAAAACACCGGCGTCGGCAACACCGAGACCGGGCCATACATCCGGTACGCGGCGTTGAAATTGGTGAACACCTCGGGGTACATCAAATAGGAAGCGAGCTTCTGGTCATCCATCTCCAGCCCACAGCGCGCGGAAGCCGCCTTGCGCACCTCCGCGAGATCCGCCGCCGGTAGCAGAGACCCAGGCCGCACGGTAATCGGCGTCTTGTCCTTCAGCACCCTCTTCTGCAACGTCTCCGGCCACCCGCCGGGCGGCTGCCCGAGATCGCCATGCAACATTTCGACGACCGATTGCGGGAAAGAAATTTCCTTCGCACGATCAATAACATTCTCCGGCGTTAGCCCCTGGGAGACCATCATCAACGCCATATCGCCGACCACCTTGGAGGAGGGCGTAACCTTGACGATATCGCCAAACAGATCGTTAGCATCCCGATACGCCCGCGCCACCTCATGCCAGCGCGTCTCCAACCCCAGCGCGCGTGCCTGTTCGCGCAGATTGGTAAACTGCCCGCCCGGCATTTCGTGCAGATACACCTCCGACGCGCCCGACTGCAGATCGCTCTCGAACGCCGCGTACTGGTTACGCACGGCTTCCCAATAGAAGCTTAACCGTCGGATCGCCTCGGGGTCGAGCCCGGTATCGCGCTCAGTATGGCGCAGCGCCTCGACCAGCGAGCCAAGGCAAGGCTGCGAGGTTAGGCCCGACATCGGGTCCATTGCCGCGTCAAACGCATCCACCCCGGCATTGACCGCCGCCAACACCGTCGCAGCCGAAATCCCTGAGGTGTCATGCGTATGCAGATGGATCGGCATCCCCACGGCTTCTTTGAGGGCCTTGACCAGCACAGTCGCCGCCGCGGGCTTGAGTAGCCCGGCCATGTCCTTGATCGCTAGAATATGGCACCCCGCGGCCTCCAACTCCTTGGCCACGCCGACATAATAATTCAGCGAATATTTGGCGCGCTTGGGATCAAGAATATCCCCAGTATAACACAGTGCTCCCTCCGCCAGCTTGCCCGCTTCGCACACTGCGTCGATGGCGACGCGCATATTCTCGACCCAGTTGAGGCAGTCGAAAACGCGGAAAAGGTCCACGCCGCCCATCGCCGCCTGGCGCACGAAAAATTTGACGACGTTATCAGGATAATTCGTATAGCCGACGCCGTTCGCCCCGCGCAGCAGCATCTGCAACAGAATATTCGGTGCGCGCTCGCGGATCCAGCTCAACCGCTCCCAGGGTCCTTCGTTGAGGAAGCGCATGGAAACATCGAACGTCGCCCCGCCCCAACATTCCAACGAGAGCAGTTGCGGCAGCGCCACCGAAGTCGCTTTCGCAGCGTTGACGATATCGTAGCTACGCATGCGCGTAGCCAGGAGCGACTGGTGCGCGTCGCGCATCGTCGTATCCGTCACCAGCGCGCGTTGTTCGCCGCGCATCCAGTCGGCAAAATTCTTCGGCCCCAACCGGTCCAGCAGTTGCTTGCTGCCTTCGGCGCGCAGGCTGCCAAAATGTGGCGCTTCGGGCGTGCGCGCCTGCGCATGCGGGCGCCGCTTGCCGCGCGTCTCGGGATGTCCATTAACGGTAACATCAGCGATATAGCGCAGCAGCTTAGTCGCCCGGTCGCGCCGCTTTTGTACGCGGAAAAGCTCGGGCGTATTGTCGATAAACCGCGTCGTGTATTTGTTGGCAACAAAATCAGGATGGTTGAGCAGCGCCTCGAGGAAGGCAAGGTTGGTCGCGACCCCGCGTATCCGATATTCGCGCAGCGCGCGGTCCATACGCCGGATCGCCTCCTCGGGCGTTGGCGCCCAGGCAGTGACCTTCTCCAGCAGCGCGTCATAAAACCGCGTCACCACCGCGCCAGAATACGCCGTCCCGCCATCGGCGCGGATACCAAACCCGAACGCCCCGCGGTACGCGGTAATCCGTCCGTAATCCGGAATGAAATTATTCTCAGGATTTTCCGTGGTAATCCGGCATTGTAGTGCATGGCCGTTGAGCTTGATCCCGCCTTGCTCGGGAATTCCGGTTTCGGCCAGATTGCCGATATGCCCGCCTTCGGCAACATGAATCTGCGCCTTAACGATATCCAGCCCGGTGACCACCTCGGTAACCGTATGCTCAACCTGCACCCGCGGATTGACCTCGATGAAGTAGAACGCGCCGGTATCCATATCCATCAGGAACTCAACCGTTCCTGCATTGCAATAATCTGTCGCGCGCCCCAGCGCCGCGTTACAAAGCTTCTCGCGGTCCTCCTCGCATAAATACGGCGCCGGCGCGCGCTCGATCACCTTCTGGTGGCGGCGCTGGATCGAGCAGTCGCGCTCAAAAAGATGCACGAGCCCGCCATGCGAATCCCCAAGCAGTTGGACCTCGACATGGCGCGCCCGGCGCACCAGCTTCTCCAGATACACCTCGTCATTGCCGAACGCCGCCTTGGCCTCACGCTTGGCCGCCGTAACCGACTCCAGCAGCGTCGCTTCCGACTCAATCGGACGCATCCCGCGCCCGCCGCCGCCCCAACTCGCCTTGAGCATGACCGGATATCCGATCTCGGTTGCGAGCCGTTTGATCTCCTGCGCATCCTCGGGCAGCGGGCCAGTCGCGGGCATCACCGGCACGCCGACAGAAATCGCCAGATTGCGCGCCGATACCTTGTTTCCCAGCTTGCGCATCGTCTCCGGCCTCGGCCCGATAAAGACGATCCCCTCGGCCGCGCAGGCATCGGCAAAATCGGGATTTTCCGAGAGAAACCCATAGCCTGGATGAATCGCATCCGCCTTCGCGAGCTTGGCGACACGGATGACTTCCTCGATGGACAGATAAGCCTCAATCGGCCCCATCCCGCTGCCGATCAGATAAGCTTCATCGGCCTTGAACCGATGCAGCGAGAGCTTGTCGTGTTCGGGGTAAATGGCGATGGTTTGAATCCCAAGTTCAGCGGCGGCGCGGAAAACCCGGATGGCGATTTCAGAACGGTTGGCGACCAGAAGGCGTTTAAAGCGATTCACAGATGGTTATCTCCCCGCGGACGGTATTTTGAGCCCGAGCCGAGCCGCGCGCCCCCTCCTGACCGCGCCGCTGACACAACGCGCTATTAGTAGGGTTTAAAACCCAAGGGTCAATGTGACAAAGCCATGTCGAACGCATGTTTTTGTGCGTTGCAGCAAAAAAATTCACACCCCGCAGCTCAAGCCAGCGCATACTCCGCCTCGGGCGTATAGACCGGCTGCCCCTTGCCCAGGAACGAGCTGAACAGGGTGACATTATCGGCGGGGATCGGCGCTGAGCGGTAGAGATTATTCGCTTGGACAAAGCTGGCGATGGCGGGCGTAACCGGCACATCCATCCGCGCCAGGGCGACATGCGGGATAAACCTGCGCCGGTCCGGCGGCAGCCCGATCCGGTACAGCGCGGTCTCGACCTTGGCCTGCAACCGCGCCAGATTTTCGTTGCGTTCGACCCCGGCCCAGAGCGTCGAAACCCGCCCGTTCTTCTCGAACCACCCAAGCCCGGAGAGCGAGAAGGCAAAACTCCGCCCTCGGAGGGAGGCCAGTGCGAGATCGATCTCCTCGGCCTGCAACCGACTCGCCTCGCCGATAAAGCGCAGCGTCAGGTGAAAATTATCCGTAGGCACCCAGCGCGCGCCCGGAATATTGCAGGAAAGATCGCTGAGTTCTTCTTTGACTTCCCAGGGGAGGTCGAGGGCTACGAACAGACGCATGGTTCGGCCACCTTTGGCTAAGTATCGCGAATCGCGCCTGATAATTTTGCAATACCCGCCTCTAGCGGGTCAATCTTTATATTGTCGCACACGCCCGCTCTAACCAGTCCAGCACCTCTGGCGCGTCGCCGAGATGCGGCGCCAGTGCTGCATAAACCCGCGCATGATAGGCGTTGAGCCAATCCAGCGCCGCCGGGGTGAGCATTTCGGGTGCCATCAACGCGCGGTCGAAGGGGACGAGGGTGAGCGTCTCGAAGCGCAGAAACTGCCGCGCCTGCGCGCCAAAATCCGCAGGCTGCACCAGGACAAGATTCTCCAGCCGGATACCGTAAGCCCCTTCAAGATAGAACCCCGGCTCATTGGAGAGGATCATTCCCGCCTGTAACGCCACCGGCTTGGCCGCGCGTGAAATCCCCGCCGGCCCCTCATGCACCGAGAGATACGCGCCAACGCCGTGCCCGGTGCCGTGGTCATAATCCAGCCCCGCCTGCCACAGTGCGACGCGCGCCAACGCATCGAGATGCGCCCCTGCCACCCCGTGCGGAAACACCGCCATGGCGAGCGCGATATGCCCAGCCAGAACCCGCGTCACATGCGCCTTGACTGCCTCGGGCACTGGCCCCGGCCCGGTCCAAACCGTGCGAGTGATATCCGTCGTCCCGTCGAGATACTGCCCGCCGCTATCGATCAGATAAACCTCGTCCGGCTTAATCCCCCGGTTGCTTTGCGGCGTCACCCCATAATGAATAATCGCCCCATGCTCGCCGGCCCCGGAAATCGCCGGAAAGCTCTCGCCCCGGAACTGCTCGCCGCGTTCGCGCTGCGCCAGCAGATACGCCGCCGCAGAAATCTCACTCTCCTCCCCCCGAGGTGCCGCCTGCGCCAGCCACGCCAAAAACCGCACGACCGCGACCCCGTCACGCAAATGCGCCGCCCGCGCCCCGGCCTGCTCAACCGGGTTTTTCAACGCCCGCGGCAGCGCCACAGGGTCTGCCCCCGCCGCAATCCTTGCCCCAGCCTGTTCCAACTGGTTCCTGAACCAGACCGGCTGGCTCGCCGGATCGTAGCGCACGGTCCTGCCCGCCAGCGCCGCCAGCGCTTCAGGCAGCGTCGCGAACTCCGCCAGCGAAACCTGCGTCCCCAGATGCGCCCGCGTCTCGGCGGATAATTTCTCCCCCGCCATGAACAGCGTCGCCCGCCCATCGGCGAACAGCAGCGCATAGCCCAGCGCCACCGGGCAAAACGCCACATCCCCGCCGCGAATATTGAACAACCAGGCGAGCGACGCCGGATCCGAAAGTACCGCAGCATCTTGCCCGGCCTCGCCCAACAGCGCGCCCAGCCGTGCCCGCTTCTCAGCCGATCCTTCCCCGGCGAACGCGACCCCATACGCCACCGCCGGGGCCATCGGCGGGGCAGGGCGGTCGGCCCAGATCTCGTCTACCGGGTTGCGCTCCACCGCCACCATCTCGCTGCGCGAAAATTTCGCCAGCCCCTCGGCGCTGATCAGCCAGGGGTCATAGCCGATACGCAACTCCGCGCCGTGGCGCGCCAGCCAGTCCTCGGGCTTATACTCAGTGCTATGCAGCCGCTCCCACAGCGCGTCATCGGTCTGCTGCGCCAGTTGCAGCGTATAGCGCCCGTCCGAGAATACCGCCGCACGCTCCGCCAGCACAATCGCCAGCCCGGCGCTGCCGGTGAATCCGGTGATAAATGCCAGCCGCTCGGCCGATGGTGGCACATATTCCCCAAGATGCGCATCCGCGCGGGGCACCAAAAACCCGTCCAATCCCCGTGCCGCAAGCGCCTTGCGCAGTGCGACCAACCGAGCATTATGTTCTAACGTCATAGGTATCTCCTAGCCATGCAACAGACGCACCCCAGTCCCAGCCGATTTCCGCAACCCAAATGCCCCCAATCGGCCTATGTTGCATTGCACAAAGACGCAGCTGGTTCGCATTGAAACGGCCGTCTGGACAAAATCATAGGTGTCTATCATGTCGACGACCATCCATAACCATTCCGCTTTCGGTAAATTCGGTGAAATGCTTTTCACCCATCAGGCCCCGTACACCACTGCGGAGCGCCACCCGGGTCTGACGGACGGTTTCTCCCTGGCCAAGCTTGGCGCATTCTTCTTCACCCGCCAGGCTGCGGTTGAGACCGCCGAGCGCCATCAGGGGCTGGTGAACAGCTACAAATCCTGGCGCGCCCGCCGCGCTGCGGAAGCCGAACTCTCCTCGCTGTCCGACCGCGAGCTTGAGGACATCGGTGTTTCGCGCTCTGAAATTCACGAGGCGGTAAGAAACGCAGCTCTCTAATCGACAAAAAACCGGGATAGGCAACTATCCCGGTTTTTTCAGGGTCAAAATCGACCAGGCACCGTCCACCAGGTGCCGCTCCAGCACCAGCCCCGCGCGCCGGTGCGCCGAGAGTACCCAGTTCACCTGGGTATTGAGCAGCCCCGCCAGAATTGCCCGCCCGCCCGGCGCCAGATTATCGCTCAGCTGATGGGCCATCGCGCATAGCGGCCGCGCCAGGATATTGGCGAACACCAGATCATAAGGCGCCGCACGCTTGATCCGCTTATCGACCCAGCCATCCGCCCGGATGGCGCCGATTTGCGCCCCTACCCCGTTCAACGTCGCATTGGTCCCCGTCACCCGGGCCGCCCGTGCATCAATATCGCTGGCCAACACGCGCTGATGCAGCATCTTGGTCGCGGCAATGGCGAGGATACCAGACCCCGTTCCCAGATCCAGAATCCGCCGAGGGTGGTGATATTTCGCCAGCCGCTCGAGCGCGACGAGACATCCGCGCGTTGAATTATGCTCCCCCGTGCCAAACGCCAGCCCGGCATCCAGGGTCAGCGTAATCCGCCCTGGAATCTCCGGCGCCACGATATGCGTGCCGCGCACGACAAAGCGCTGCCCGATCCACTGCTCGGGAAACGCCGCCTTGGTGCGCGCCAGCCATCCGCCAACCGGCACGCGCGAGCGCGCCACCTCCGGGGCATACCCCGTCAGCAACTCCGCCATGAGCAGTGCGGAGGCCAGCTCGTCCTCATACGCGCCACATTCCTTGACCCCCTGGATATCCCAGTAATCCCTGTCCTCATCATGGAAAAACGATACCGCCCGGCACACGCTGCCCAGCGCCGCTTCAAAATGGTCCAGCGCGTCCGCCGGCACGGTAACGGCAATACAATCGAGTTCTTCAGCCATC
This sequence comes from Acidocella sp., assembly GCA_035427885.1. Taxonomy (GTDB): domain Bacteria; phylum Pseudomonadota; class Alphaproteobacteria; order Acetobacterales; family Acetobacteraceae; genus Acidocella. The sequence goes on from DAOMCN010000059.1 coordinate 8,700, forward strand.
ATGTCTTTCCACAAAACGGTCGAGCACGCGCTTTTCGCCCGACATTTCAAAATCAATATCCAGCCGTTCGCCCTCGACCGCCGTTACCCGGCCATAGCCGAATTTCTGGTGGAACACCCGCGCGCCCACTGGAATTTTTTGCGTCGCCACCGGCTTTTGCACCTCGCGCCGCGCCGCGACGACGGGAAATCCCGTTCCCCAGCTCGGCTTCTGCGTCGCTGCCGACCCGCTCATTTTTATAAATTCGTTCGGCAGCTCGTCGATGAACCGGCTCGGAATACTATCCTGCCAGTTGGCATAAA
>DAOMCN010000060.1:0-8998 GCA_035427885.1 Acidocella sp.
CAGCCCCGCGCCCAGCACGCTTGCCAGCGCGTTCATGATATTATTGGCCCCCACCATCCGGGCCCGGTGCGAGGGGGAGGAGCGTTCCTGCAACAGCACATAGAGCGGCACCGAGAACGCTCCGCCGAAAATCGCCAGCCCCAGCAGATCGCCGAGCAAATGCCACCCGTTTGGCGATGCCAGTACCGCGCCCACCGTTCCCAGCACGCCCGTATGCAGTGCTGTCAGCGCGAAATCCGCCGTAAACCCCGAAACCCCGACCCCGGCCGCGGCGACATACTGCAACAGCGCCCGATCCTTGACGAACCTTGCCACCAGCAGCGAGCCAATCCCGACGCCGACGGCGAACACGCCTAGCATGAGCGTCACGACATGCCCATCGGCGCGCAGTACATCGCGCGCCAGCGTTGGAAACTCCGCCAGCAACATTGCCCCCAGCGCCCAGAACCAGCTGATCCCAAGCACCGCGAACCACACCGCCCGATTGCGGGCCGCGAGGCGCACCAGCCCATAACTCTCAGCGATAAAATGCCACCCAGGCCGAACCCCGCGCGCCGCAGCCGGCGCCAGAGGGATCCGATATGCTGCTACAATCCCGCCCCCGGCCACCGCCAGACACACGAGCGAGACCACCACCGGGCCGTTTGGCAGCAGAATCAACGCGCCACCGGCCACGGTGCCGAGCAATATCCCGGTAAACGTCCCCGCCTCGACCAGACCGTTCCCCGCGACCAGCTCTTCCCCGTGCAGATGATCCGGCAAAATTCCATATTTCAACGGTGAGAAAAACGCCGCCTGCACCCCAAGCCCGAACAGCACCGCGACCAGCACCGCGAAACTCCCCGCGCAGAACCCTGCCGCTGCCAGAACCATCAGCCCCAGCTCCCAGAACTTAACCCAGCGGATGACGCGCGACTTCTCGAATGCATCGGCAATCTGCCCGGCGGTGGCTGAAAACAGCGCATAAGGCAGCAAAAATATCCCCCCCGAGAGTGCCACCAGCACCGGCCCGAAATGCGCGAGCCGATACAGCGCCAGCACGACAAGCGCGTTCTTGAACAGATTATCGTTCACCGCGCCGAACGCCTGGGTCAAAAACAGCGGCAGAAACCGCCGCGCGCCGAGCAGCGTACGGATCATCGCGGCGCGCGCATCAGCACCAGGCTCCCCCAGGCGCAGAGCATCCCGGTGAGCAAGCCGCCCAACACATCCCCAACAAAATGATAATTCGCCCCCACCAGCCCGAACATGACAAGGAATATCACCGCCGCATAGGCCAAGCGCCAACGCGGCGCTATCACCCAGAGCACGCAGAGCGGCGCCGAGATGTACGACGTATGCCCGGAGGGAAACGCGCCATACGCCAGGGAGGTGGTGAGGGGATGAAAATTATAAGCCCCGTATTTGAGCCATGTCTCGGGCCAGGGCCGTCCGAAAATCCATTTCAGCTCATCTTTGGCCGCCGTCGCCGCAATCGTTGCCGCGCAGACCGCAAGCCACCCCAGCGCCACCGGCGGCAGTCCGCGCCATTGCCGCCACACCGCATAGACGAGCACGCACCCTGCCCAGGGCAACGCCAGCAGCGAGGGCGCGGCGCAAGCCTGAAACACGGCGCGTGCCCCATCATGCGCGGCAAAAAACAGCGCGACCGGCTGGTCCACCCAGCCCACGCACAGCGCCGCGCCAAGCACCAGCGCGACGGCGAACCCTATCCCGTATTTCAGGGCAGCAGCACCGTGCTTCCGGTGGTCAGCCTGGCTTCGAGCGCGTCATGCGCCTTGGCGGCGTCCTGGAGGGCGAAGGTCTGGTTGACCTGAATCTTGACCGCCCCGGAACTGACCACGGCGAACAGGTCGTTGCTGGTGGCGACGAGATCGGCATGGCTGGCGGTATAGGTCGCGAAGCTCGGCCGCGTCAGAAACAGGCTCCCCTTGGCCGAGAGTGTCGCGATATCGAACGGCGGCACCGGCCCGGAGGCATTGCCATAGCTGACCATCAACCCGAGCGGCGCCAGACAATCGAGGCTGGCGTTGAACGTATCCTTGCCGACGCTGTCGTAAACAACCGGGACCATCGCCCCGCCGGTGATCCGCTTGACCTCGGCGGCCAGATTGGCATGGCCGATGATCGTATGATGCGCGCCGTTCGCATGCGCCAGCGCCGCCTTCTCCGGCGTCGAGACCACCCCGATGACATTCGCCCCGAGATGATTGGCCCATTGGCACAAAATTAGCCCGACCCCGCCCGCCGCCGCATGGACCAGAATGCTCTGGCCCTTCTGGACCTTAAACGTGCGGCGCAGCAGATATTGCGCGGTCATGCCCTGGAGCATCATCGCCGCGCCGGTTTTGAAGTCGATATTGTCGGGTAGTTTCACCAGCCGGTCGGCGGCAATCACCCGCTCGGTGGCATAGGCGCCGATCGGTCCGCCCGCATACGCAACCCGGTCCCCCGGCGCGAGCGTGGTCACTTCCTCGCCAACCGCGACGACGACGCCCGCTCCCTCCATGCCGAGCGTGGCGGGGAGCGAAACCTTATAGAGCCCGGTGCGGAAATAAACGTCGATATAGTTCAGCCCGACTGCCTCATGGCGGATCAGCGCCTCGGCGGGGCCGGGTTGCGGCAGCGGCACCTGCTCCCATTTCATCAGTTCTGTCCCGCCGGTGGCGTGGATACGGATTGCTTTTGTCATCAGTTTTTTGCCCCGGTCAGTTTTTCAAGTTCGAGCAGCGCCTGTTTGGTCGCCACCCCGTCGCCGCCCGAATAACCGCCCAGGCCGGCGCTGCCCAGCACCCGGTGGCACGGAATGAGGATCGGGATCGGATTGGCAGCATTCGCCCCGCCGACAGATCGCGCGGACCCGCCCGCGCGGGCGGCAATCTGCGCATAGGAGCGCGTCTCCCCCGCCGGAATTTCCCGCAGCGCCGCCCAGACCTTCTGCCGGTAGGCGCTGCCCGCCGGTTTCAGCGGTAGATCCGGGGGCAGCGGAGCGCCATCAAAATATGCCTCCAGCGCCGCCTTGGCGCGCAGCAACACAGGCGAGGGCTCCTGTACACTCCCCCAGCCCCATTCGAGGGCGACAATTTCCTCATCCTCGGCAAAGATGGTCAAATCCCCAACCGGCGAGTGCATCGATAAAGCAGACATAAACACCACGCTAATCTTTGCGCCTGCCCGGATCAAGCGCCGCCTGATTTCCAGGGTTCCTCCGGCCAGTCGTGCTTTGGATACCGCCCGCGCATATCGCGCCTGGCATCCAGCCACCCGGCGCGCCAGAACCCGGCGAGGTCCGCGGTAATCGCGATCGGCCGACCGGCGGGCGAGAGCAGCGCCAGTTGCAGAGGCACCTTTCCTCCGGCCAGTTTTGGCGTTGCCTCGACCCCGTAGAACGCCTTGGCGCGCGCGGATGCGACCGGCACCGGCCCGGTATAATCGATCCGCACATTCCCCCCCGGCAACCGCAGCTCGACCGGCAGCTCCCGATCCAGCCGCGTCGCTTGTTCGCGGCTCATCATCTCCCGCAGCACCGCGACGAGATCAACCGCCTTCGCCTCGCGCAAGCTGCTCATCCCGGCCAGATACGGCGCCAGCCATGCCTCGACACTCCCCGCCAGGGCCGCGCGCGACAAATCCGGGTAGCGCTCGTCCACCCCGCGCATGACCGCGACCCGCGCGCAAAGGTTTTCCGCCGCCTCGCTCCAGTCGAGTTGCTCAATCCTGGTGGAAAACGCCTTGGCCAACGCCGCTTGCACTTCCTGCGGATCGGCGGGCAGATATTTGTCCGAGAGCACCAGCGCACCCAGCCTGACCCGCTCGCGCACGATCACCGCCCCGCTCGCCGGATCGAACCCGCCCTCGCGCACTGTCCTGCACCGCGCCGCAAGTGCTGCGGGCAGTTCCGCCCCTTCGATCGCTGCCGCCAGCTTGATCCGAGACCCCTTCGCCTCGATCGCCGCGACCACGAGCAGCCGCGCCCGGCGCAGCGGATCGGTCGGCGCGAGCTGCCCGCTCCCGCCTCCGGCCAGCCGGTATGAGCCAATTTCGCCGCGCGCCTGCCCGACCCGGTCCGGGAACCCGGCGGCCAACACCCCGCCGATATCGCCAATCCCCGGCATCGTCCCGACGCCCAGCCGGTTACGATAAATCCTCGCCGCCGCCCGCACCCGGCTTAGCACCCCCCGGTCGCCCTCGATCTTCCCGGCCAACGCCTCCAGCCGCAGCAATATATCCGCCGAGGCATCGCGCCCCAGCACATCGCGCTCCTCCAAAATCGCGCAAAGATCCGCCGCCAGCGCGCGCTCCGCCTTGCTCTCCCCGGCCAGCATCATCGCCGCCAACCTGGGCGTGGCGCGCAGCCGCGCCATCTCCCGCCCGCGCCCGGAAATCCGCCCGGAATCCTCCAGTGCTCCCAGCTCCGTCAGCAACGCCCGCGCCGCCTTGACCGCACCGGCGGGCGGCGGATCAATAAACGGTAGATCCTCGCTCTTTTCCCCCCAGGCCGCGCAGGCCAGCTCCAGCCCGGACAGCTCCGCGTCCAAAATCTCCGGCGTCTCGAACAGCGCCATTCCCCGGTGCAGCGCCTCGGACCACAGGCGTATCGCCATGCCGGGTCCCTGCCGCCCGGCCCGGCCCGCGCGCTGGGCCGCCGCCGCGCGGCTGATGCGCAGCGTTGTCAGCCGTGTCAGACCTGTCGCCACATCCAGCTTGGGCGCGCGCCGAAACCCGCCATCGATGACAATGCGAACCCCCGGCACGGTGAGCGAGGTCTCGGCAATCGATGTCGCCAGTACCACGCGCCGGCGTTCATGCTCGCGCAATGCCAGGTCCTGTGCCGCGGGCGGCAAATCCCCGTGCAGCGGCAGGACCAGCGCCGGACAGCCCTCCAACGCCGCCTGGGTGCGCCGGATTTCCGCCATCCCCGGCAGAAACACCAACACATCCCCTTGATGCGCGACCAGCGCCGCGCGCACGGCCTTTGCCGCAGCGTCGGGCAATTCGCGTACCGTTGGAATATCGCGCGAGACATGCGTGACCTCGACCGGAAACATCTTCCCGTCGCTCTCGATGATCTCCGCTGCCAGTAATGGCGCGATCTTCTCGGCCTCGGCGGTGGCCGACATCGCCAGGATACGCAACTCTGGCCTGAGCGTGCGCTGCAAATCCAGGGTCAGCGCCAGCGCCATGTCGGCCTCGAGGCTGCGCTCATGCACCTCGTCGAAAATCACGATGGACGCCCCGTTCAATCCCGGATCGGCGAGTAAGCGCCCGGTCAGCAGCCCCTCTGTTACGACCTCGATTACCGTCCGCTCCGAAACCGCGCTCTCAAGGCGCGTGCGAAAGCCGACGCGTTGGCCAACACTCTCGCCCAATAGGCTCGCCATGCGCATCGCCGCCGCCCGTGCCGCCAGCCGCCTCGGCTCCAGGAGCAGAATCTTGCCCGTTACCCCGGCGCGCAGCAGCGCCAGCGGCACGGCGGTTGTCTTACCTGCCCCAGGCGGCGCAACCAGCACGGCGTTTTTCCCTCGACCCAGCAGACAGTCGAGCAACTGCGGCAACACATCATTCACGGGCAAATCCATCATGCAGCCCCGATACCACCGCGCCACTCAGGATGCGACAACGCCCTGGCAGGCGGCACAGTTGCGCAATAAGCCGGATACCGCCGTGCGACGGAGTATGTGATACTCCCGCCATGCGCCGTATCTTCTTCCTGCTTCTGCTCCTTCCCAACCTCGCCCTCGCCGCAGGTAGCAACCTTTTTTCCTCGCCGCAGGACAAGGTCCAGTTGCTCCAGCAAGGCCCCGCCATCAACGGTCAGGTCGCCCTTGCGCTGAACTTCTCCCTCGCCCCCGGCTGGCACATCTATGGCGCGGACCCAGGCTCAGTCGGCTACCCGCCGAGCATTACCGCGCCGCCGCCGGTAACCTTCTCGCCCTTGAGCTTCCCGCCAGCCACGGTGCTGCACCTCGGTGCGCTGACCGAGAACGTCCTCTCCGGCAACGTCTCCTTGCCTTTTATTGCGTCCCACACCGGACCGACGCTGACCGCGACCGCCTCTTGGCTCGTCTGCGCCGACACCTGCATCCCCGAACACGCCGTCTTCACCCTCCCGCTCGCGGCGACCCTGGCGCCTGCCGTCCCGGCAATCCCCGCTCCCGCACCCCGCGCCGCGCTCGCCCCCCCCGCCGCGAGTTTTCTGCCCTATCTGGCGCTCGCCTTCCTCGGCGGCCTGCTGCTGAATTTTATGCCCTGCGTCTTCCCGATCCTGGCGATGAAGGCGCTCGCCATCGCCCGCCTCGGCCACCGCGACGCCAAAGTCCGCCATGAAGCCTTTGGCTACACCTTTGGCGTGATGGTGAGCATGCTCGCGCTGGGCCTGCTCTTGCTGACCCTGCGCGCCCTGGGCGCCGCGGCGGGCTGGGGCTTCCAGTTCCAATCGCCGATTTTCGTCGCGCTGCTCGCCTGGCTGATGCTGCTCCTGACCCTGAACCTCGCCGGGATGTTCGAATTTCTCGCGCCCACCGCGCTGAACCGCATCCCAGCCCAGCACAGTATCCTGACCGGCGCGCTCGCCGTCCTGACCGCAACCCCCTGCACCGCCCCCTTCATGGGCAGTGCGCTGGCCGCCGCCCTTACCGCGCCGCCGCTCCTGGCGCTGGGCATCTTCCTGGCGCTCGGGCTGGGGCTGGCGCTGCCCTTCCTGTTCCTTGCGCTGATCCCGCGCACGGTCGCCCTGCTGCCGCGCCCCGGCGTCTGGATGCTCTATCTCCAGCGCGTCCTCGCCCTCCCGATGGCCGCGACCTTCCTCTGGCTCGCCTGGGTGCTGTACCGCCAGACCGGCCCGCAGGGCCTCCTGCTTCTCCTGCTCGGCAGCGCGCTCCTGGCCCTGGCCCTGGGCCACAAAAAGCGCCGCCCTCTGGCCCTCGCCTTGCTCCTGATCCTGCCGTTCCTGCACACCGAGACAAACGCCGCCGCTCTGACGCTACCAGGCGCGCAGCCGTTCACGCCCGAGCGTCTCGATGCCCTGCGCCGCCAGAATATCCCGGTTTTTGTGGATCTGACCGCCGCCTGGTGCGTCACCTGCCTGGTCAATGAAGCGACAACGCTGGCCACCCCGCCGGTGGAAGCTGCTTTCGCTTCCCACCACGTCACGCTTTTGGTCGGCGACTGGACAGACAAAAACCCGGCCATCACCGCGCTGCTAGCCGCCAACCACCGCAGCGGCGTGCCGCTCTATCTCTATTACACGCCGGGCAGCATCTACCCGGTCATCTTGCCGCAAATCCTCAGCGCCGCCATCGTCAAAGCGGCGTTGAACCAAGATTCGCCAATAACTGCGCCACCGCGCGCGCCCGGTGGCTGATCCTGTCCTTCACCTCCGCCCCGAGTACGGCGTAGCTCTGCTCATACCCCTCGGGCACAAACACCGGATCATAGCCAAACCCGCCACTTCCCTCGGGCGCTGGCGCAATCCGCCCCTCCGCCTGGCCGATAAACGTCGCCGTTGTTCCGTCGGGCTGCGCCAGACATAGCGCGCAGACAAACCGCGCCCGCCATTCGCCCTTCTCCGCGCAAACCGCAACAATGCGCGCAAAGGCCGCCGAATAATCCCCCGCCGCATACCGCGCTGAGTAAACCCCCGGCTGACAATCCAGCGCCGCGACACAAAGCCCGGAGTCATCGGCCAGCGCCGGTATCCCCGAAGCCTTTGCCGCCGCCCGCGCCTTCAACTGCGCATTTCCGGCAAAATCAGGCGCGGTCTCCTCCGGCTCGGCCAGGCCCATCTCGCCTGCGGAGACCACCGCAATCCCTAACGGCGCAAACAACGCGGCGAATTCCCTCAACTTGCCCGCATTATGCGTCGCGACCAGAATTTTCTTCACGCCCGCCCGGCCTCGCCCAGCAGCATCCCCGGCGCGATGCGCAACTTAGCCAGCGCGCGCTGCCACTTGGTCGGATAATCCGTATCATATACCAGCGCCGCGTCCGCCGGCGCGCTGAGCCAGGAATTTTGCCGGATCTCCTCGTCCAACTGCCCGGCCTCCCAGCCCGCATAGCCCAGCAGCAACACCGCCTGCTTTGGCCCGCCGCCCTGCGCAATCGCGTTCAACACTTCCAGATTGGCGGTCAGCACATAGTCATCATCAACCCGCAAACTGCCCTCCGCCGTCCAGTCGGGCGAATGCAGCACAAACCCGCGGTTATCATCGACCGGCCCGCCCGTGCCTAAGCGGACCTCACGCTTGGGCGGACTTGGCGCCACACCGAGCTGCTCCAACAAATCGTCAAACTTCGGCCGCTTCAACGGACGGTTCAACACCACGCCCATCGCGCCCTCGGCCGTATGCGCACAAAGAAAAATCACCGCCTGGCTGAACCGTGGGTCGCGCATACCAGGCATGGCGATCAACACCTGCCCCCCTAGCCAGTCCACACCCTTGCCGCTCGGTTTTTCGATCTCTCCCATACCTTCCATATATTCCCCCAAAACCACTCGCGCCAGAGTATCTCTTCACGGCCCCGCTGACTTCGTATAGGTAAGCTCCACCATTCAGGAACCAGGAACCCGAGCCATGATCAAAATAGGCGACAAAATTCCAGAGATGAAACTCATGGTCGCAACCCCTGAAGGCCCGCGCGAAGCCGATACCGCCGTCCTGCTCGGACCCGGTAAAGCCGTTCTCTTCGCGGTCCCCGGCGCCTTCACCCCAACCTGCAGCGCCAAACACCTCCCCGGCTTCGTCGAACACGCTGCCGAATTTAAAGCCAAAGGCGTGGACCGCATCATCTGCCTCGCCGTCAACGACGCCTTCGTCCTCGGCGCCTGGGCGCGCGACCAAAATACCGGCGATAATGTCATCATGCTCGCCGACGGCTCCGCAACCTTCACCAAAGCCCTAGGCCTGGAACTTGACCTCGTGGCCCGCGGCCTCGGTACCCGTAGCCAACGCTTCGCCATGGTCACCCAGGACGGTATTGTCACCCACCTCGCCATCGA
>DAOMCN010000061.1:0-1681 GCA_035427885.1 Acidocella sp.
AATTCCCGTCGAATTGGTCGCTCTCGTCCGAGCGCGCAGTGAGCGTGGTGACATTGTTCGAGACGGACGGCGTCGCCGGCGATCAGCTCTCCGCCCAGGGTTTCGGCGAGTTCGGGCCGATCTCCACCAACGACACGGACGCAGGACGCGCGCTGAACCGCCGCGTCCTGGTGGTGGTGCACGCCCCGGATCCAAACCTGCCAGCCCCTCCGGCCGCGCTTGATCCGAACGCTTCTACGCCCACCGTCCCAGCTCCGGCCGCCACCGCGCCCGGCGACCAGGTTCCAACCGGCCCTGTCCCCAGTGCCCCAGTCCCAAGCGCCCCAGCGGCCAACACCCCAGCGGCGAAACTACCCGCGCCGCCAACGGCGCCCGCCATTCCGAACATACCGAATCTAACCGTGAAGGACTTAGGAGGCCTCAATGGCAACCGCTAAGGCACCCAAGAAGAAGGCCAAGCTGATGCGCCCGAGCATGGTGGTCCTGGCCATTACGTTCCTTTGGGCGGCGCAGAACATGCCGCCGAGCTTCACCGCGGGCAGCGTCGTCTCCTGGGGGCTTGGCGCGTTCACCGTGGCGCTGCTGGCCGGTGCTGGCTTTGCCCTGGCGTCTCCGATTCTGAAAATTTTTGGCACAATGCTGGGCCAGGCCCTGCGCGAACACAAGACGCATGAAGGTGAGGACGCATGAGCTTCGTCACCGTCTCGCGCAATCGCGGCAAGCGCTTTGTCGAGGCCGTCCTGAGCCAGGACGCCGCGAGCATCGCCAACCAGGAGGCCGAGATTGCGCGCCGTGTGCGCAGCGAGGTCAACCGCCTGCGCGCCGAGGCCGAAACCGAGGCCAGAACCCGCGTTGAGGCCGAGCTGCGCGCCGCGATGGCGCCCGAGGCAGAGTCCCTGAAAACTGCCGCCGCCGCGCTGGAAAAAATCTGGGCGCAGCTCGCAGCCCCTCTGGCGCAAAAGGAGCAGGAGCTGGCCGGGCTGGTAACGGAGCTTTCTTTCCTGCTCGCCCGCCACATCACCGGCGTTGAAATCGCCACCAACCCGACCAGCCTGCAAAGCCTGCTAGCCCGGCTGATCGCCGAGGCCGTCGCCGAGCGCGGCCCGGAACAAACCCTCGTGCTTCGCTTAAACCCCGTCGACCACGCCCGGCTCACCACGCTGATCCCGCCGGAAACCGCGAGCCTGCTCGCCGACGACAAAATCACCCAAGGCGGCGCGCTGGTGGAGATCAGTACCAAAGCGGGCGACCCAATGGCCCGGATCGAATGGGACGCGACGCTGGAGGGCCGTTCGGAATCGATTCGCGCCGCCCTGGCGCTGCCCGGCCCGGACGCGGCCGAGGACGAGACGCCATGATCGACATGGCCTCCCTGCGCACCCAGGCGCTGGACCGTATGCGCGAGGCCCTGAGCGCGGACCCGGTGCGCCGCTATGGGCGGATCCTGCGCTCCAACGGCGAGGTGCTGCGCGCCGGTGGCCTGCGCGCGCCGATTGGTTCGCGCTGCATGATCGAGAGCGAGGACAGCTCCCCGGTGGCTGCCGAGGTCGTCGGCTTCGAGGAGGGCGCGCTGCTCATCATGCCCGACCAAGGCGTGCGCGGCATCACCCGCGGCGCGCGGGTCTATGTCGCCAGCCGCGCCCCCGCCCCGCTGATGGGCCCAGCCCTGCTCGGCCGCGTG
>DAOMCN010000061.1:1691-8947 GCA_035427885.1 Acidocella sp.
GGCCTGCCGCCCCCCGCCGTGACCCAGCCTTGGCCGTTGCTCGGCGTACCGCTGAACCCGATGACCCGCGTACGCATCGACCGCGTCTTCGACACTGGGGTTTCCGCCATCAACGCCCTGGCGACGATGGGCCGTGGCATGCGCATCGGCCTGTTCGCGGGCAGCGGCGTCGGTAAAACCACCCTGCTGGGCATGATGGCGCGCCACGCCCAGGCGGATGTTGTCGTCGTCGGTATGATCGGCGAGCGTGGCCGCGAGATCCGTGAATTCATTGAGGACCATCTGGGCAACGCCAAACCGCGCAGCGTCGTCGTCGCCTCCCCGGCGGACGACACCGCCCTGGGCCGGCTGCATGGCGCCTACCGGGCGGCGGCGGCGGCGGAATACTTCCGCGACCAGGGCCGCCACGTCCTGCTGGTCGTCGACTCCCTGACCCGCCTGGCGATGGCCCTACGCGAGATCGGCCTCGCCGCCGGCGAACCCCCGGCGACCAAGGGCTACCCGCCGTCCGTGTTCGGCGCACTCTCGGCCTATGTCGAGCGCGCGGGCAACGGCAGCGCCACCCAGGGCTCGATCACCGCCATCTACACCGTCCTGGTCGAGGGGGACGACCATGTCGGAGACCCCGTCGCGGACACCGCCCGCTCCGTACTGGACGGCCACATTGTCCTCTCTCGCGCCATGTCCGAAGCCGCGATCTTCCCACCGATCGACATCACCGCCTCGCTCTCGCGCCCGATGCCGAGCCTGGTCACGCCCGAACACCAGAAACTCGCCGCCCGTTTCCGCGCTCTATGGGCCCGCCGCGCCGAAAAACAGGACATCATCGACCTCGGCGCCTACGCCCCCGGACGCGACCCGCTGCTGGATGAGGCCCTGCGCCGCGCCCCGATGATGGAAGCCGTGCTGCGCCAGGACTGGCGCGCCGCCGCCCCGATGGCCGCCAGCGTCAACGCCCTTAACGCTGCCCTGACGGAGGCCGCGCCATGAAGCCGCGTACCCTGGCCAAGCTCGACATGCTGGCCGCCGAGCAGGAAACACAACAGCTCGACGCCATCCGCCGCGCCTCTGCCACCCTCAAACAAACCGAACACCAGCGCGGCGTGCTGGAAGCCTATCGCGTGCGCCTGGCCGGGAGCTGGCAGGACGGCGCGGTGCTTGAGGCCGGTCAGGCCCGCCGCGCCGGACAATTCATTGCCGCCTCGCACAGCGCGCAGGCGCAGATCGACGCCGCCGCCGAGCGGGCGCAGCAACATCTCGAAATCGCGGTCGCCAACCTGAGCCAGACCCGCCTGCGCCGCCGCACGCTGGCGGACATGCTGCGCCGGGGAGAGGTCCTGGCCGAGCGCGAAGCCGAACAACGCCTGGAGCGTGAAACCCAATGGCGTCCCGACCCCGCGCGCCGGAGCCCCGCATGACCTCCGTCATCTCATCTCGCCTGATCATCCGGTCCTGAAGGAAATCAAAATGAATCTTTCGTTTTTCACCAATTTTGCCAACAACATCGCGCAGCAGGAAGCGCAGATGAACGTGCTGCAGCAGCAGATCTCGACCGGTCTCGCGGTGCAGACGCCCGACCAGAACCCCGCCGCCTTCGCCACGGCGGCAATGGGCAACGACCAGATCAGCGCGCTCGCCAACGACAACACGACCCAGGCCAACATCCAGGTCCAGCTTGGTAGCGTGAGCAACACCTACACTTCGGTTTCGAGCCTCCTGAACAACGTGCAATCGGTGGTCGAACAGGCGCTGAACGGCACGACCAGCGCTCAGAACCTCAATGCCCTGGCCAGTCAGGTGAACTCGTCCTCCAACCAGTTGCTGGCGCTGGCCAACACGACATCGAGCAACGGCACGTTTCTGTTCGGCGGCTCGCGCGGCAGTGTCGCGCCGTTCCAGTCCAACAGCAGCGGCAACATCGTCTATATGGGCGACGGCGGGCAGAGCCAGGCCACCATCGCCCCGAACATCACCGCCGCCACCATTGCGAACGGCAGCGTCTTCGTCTCCGGGTTAAAGGGCGACGGCACCAGCCAAGTCACCGCGAACACAACCAACACCGGCACCGGGCAGGTATTGCAGGAGGGCGTGGTCAACGCCGCGGCGGCGCACGCCTTCCAAGCGGGTAATTCGCCGATCACGTTGAGCTTCGCCGTCAGCGGCGGGCAGACGACCTATACCGCGACCCAGGGCGGCGCGACCCTCTCGAGCGGCCCGGTAACACAGAACACGCAAGGCCAGTCCTCGGTGCAGCTCGGCGGAGTGGACTACCAGATCAGCGGCGCCCCTGCCAACGGCGACAGCTTCACCCTCTCCCCGAGCCGTCCGCAATCTGCCTTCGACTTACTGAAAACCATCGCCACCGCGCTCAGCTCCGCCGCCAGCACCCCAGCTCAGGTCGCGCAGACCAACCAGATCCTGAACCAGAGCCTCGCGGGTCTCGCCCAGTATCAACAGGGCGTGGTGACGGCGCAGGCGCAAAACGGCGTCACCCTGCAGGCCATCACCAACGCCGGCGCCAGCAACACCAACCAATCGACCGCGATCCAGACCAACGTACAGAACGCCACGGCGGTCAACATGCCGGTCGCCATCGCCAATTTGGATCAGACCCTGACCGCCCTGCAAGCCGCGATGAAAGCCTTCGGCACCGCGCAGAGCCTCAGCCTGTTCACCTACATTTAAGGATCGCCGCCATGTCAGACGCCATTTTCATCGTCGGTTATTACCGTAGCGGCACCTCGGCGCTCTCCGGCGCGCTGCAACGCTTGGGCGTTAAATTCTTTAACGAGGCCGACCCGAACGAGCACAACCCGCTCGGCTTCTACGAAATCCCGGAGCTGATCCAATTCGACGTGGATCTGTTCAACCGCCTCGGCGTGGAATGGACGGACGTACGCGGCCTACCCGAGGGGTGGGTCGAGCGCGCGGACATCGCCGCCTTTCTCTCGCGCCTGGATGAGATCCTGCGCCGCCGCTTTACCCCCGAGGACAAGGTCTGGGGCCTGAAACATCCGCATCTGTGCCGCACCCTGCCGCTCTACGAGCGCGCCGCCCGCCAGGCCGGACATACCCCGCACGTCGTGCACATCTTCCGCGACCCGTGGACCGCCGCCGCCAGCCAGCAGCACAAAAACGGCCTGACCCGCGCCCACGCTCTGCTGCTATGGCTGAGCTACGCGACCGACGGCGAACGCCAGGCCCGGCACCTGCCGCGCAGCTGGCTGACCTACCAGGACCTGCTGGCCAAACCCGCCGAACAACTCCGCCGCGTTGAGCAGGAGATCGGCCTTTCCCTGTCGAAGCTCGCGGCCAATGGCCTGCGTGAAGCCTCGAGTCACCTCACCGGCCAGCTCAACCGCAGTGTCCCCTTATCGCATGACGGCCTGTTCCACCCGCTGGACGCGCTCGCCACCCGCGCCTGGGACGCGATCCAGTCGCATGATTTCTCGCCCGCCGTATGGGACGGCTTTGCCGTGGAAACTGCCGGAATGGTCGAATTTCTGACCGAAATCGGCGCCAGCCGTGGCCGCGTGATCCCCGCCTTCGGAGCCTCCTTCAACCCGGTCTCCGCCGCCCCTGCGGACGCCGCCGCCGCCGCCAGTCTGCGCGCCCCAGAGCGGCTGGACGAAGGCGGCAAGGCCCGCCTGGAAGTCCTGCGCGCCGCCGCCCCGGCCCTGCCCACCCTCGCCGTGCTGATCGTCGCCCCGCAGGGCCGCGCCCCGGCTGTGAACGACACGCTGGAATCCCTGCGCCAACAATGGCACGCCCCGGCGCAGATCAGCCTTCTCGCCGCCGACCCTCTGGAAGTTCCGGGCATCTCGACCCGCGCGATCCCGCCCGAGCCTGGCGCCTCCTCGCGCCTGCTGTGTGACGCGCTGAACGAGGCCGCGGCCTCGGCGGATTACGTCGCCATCCTCAACGCCGGGGACGTCGTCTCCCCGGACGCCTGCCTGCGCTTTGCCCTGACCGCCGCGGCGCACCACGCCGACCTGATCTATTGCGACGAAATCGTCCCGCGTGAAGGCGGCGCCTGGGTGCGCCAGAAGCCCGCCTGGGATATCACCCGGCTGCGTCAGGCGGCCTACATCGGGGATTGGGTCTGGTACGGCGCCCAAACCCTGCTGCGCCTGGGCGGGTTCAACCCCGAGCGCGCCGGCGCGGAGGAGTACGACTTCCAGCTTCGCCTCGCCGAATCCGGCGGCAAGGTCGAGCGCCTGTCCGAGGCACTGTTCACCCGCAGCCCGCAGAGCCGGCGCGACAGCACCCCGGCGGACGAGTTCTGCGCCAACGCGGCGCAGGCGATCACCGCCCATCTGGACCGCTCGGACATCCCCGCCCAGGTCCAGAACCGCCAGCATCTCGGCCTGTTCCACCACGTACGCCTCGCCCCGGACCCCGGCACGACCCTGATCCTCCTGTGCGACGGTGCCGAGATCGCGCCTCTGGACCAGTGGCTGACCGGCCTGCTCAGTGCTGGCCCGCTGAGCGGCCCGATCATCCTGACCGGCGCCAACCTGAACCCTCAGATGACCACCTACCTGACCGCCGTGACCCAGCAGGCCGAAGCCCTGGAGGGCAAGGTCCTCGCCGTACTCCCATCGCCGACTCTGCAACCGGCCCAGGCGCTGGCCGAGGCGCTGGCGATGGTAACCACCCCGCTGACCGCGATCCTGGACGTGCGCGCCCAGCCGCAGGTCCCCCATTGGGCCGAGGGCCTGCGTTCGCGTCTGGCGGATCCGGGCGTCGCCCTCGCCGGGGCACGCACGCTGGTGCCCTTTGGCCAATCGGGCCGCCAGTTCTCGGTCCAGGGGCCGATCATCACCGGCGCGGACACCCGCCTCGGCGCGGGCCACACGCCGGACGATCCCGGCCCCGGCGGCTGGCTGATGGTGGACCAGGAGGCCAGCGCCGTGGCCCCGCCCGCTCTCTTGGCGCGCACATCGGCGTTGACGGCGCTGAGCTTCCCGCCCTTGTCCGGGGACGCGCTCTGGATTGACCTCTGCGCCCAGCTCCGCGCGAACGGGGGTCGCATCGTCTGGACGCCGGACATCTCCTTCGTCGCCCCGGCCGAGGTGATCCAGCCGGACGCCGAGAACAAATTCCGCGAGGGTTCGCCCGCCGCGCGCGCGCTGCCCTGGGCGGACCCGTACCACCACCCCGCCCTCTCCCTGCATGGCGACCTGCTGGCCACTGAGCAGCGCCTTGGCCTGGTGCGCGCCTGCCCGCCGGACCCGGCTTCCCTGCTGGTGACCGGCGCGCCCCTGGAGAGCGAAGCCCTCCTGAACGTGGCCCGCGCCCTGCGTCAGATCGGCGAGTTCGAGGCCGACTGGGCGCACGACATGCCAAGCGCCACGGATCTGGGCCGCCGTGCGCCCACCGCCTGGGTGCGCATCAACCCGCAACAAGCGCCCAAGCCCCACAGCCCGGCCTACACCGCTGTCTTCACCATCGCCCCGGCCCCGGAGGCCAAACCCGCCATCGCGGGTGCCGCCCGGCTTTTCGCGACCTCGCCAGGCCTGGTGCAGCGCGTGCGCAAGCTCGCCTCGCCGAACAATCCGGTCACCCTCTGGCGCCCCACGATCTCGACCACGATCTGGGAACCCCTGAAAATCGGCACCGGGCTGAACACCAAGCCGCGCGTCTTGTGGATTGACGAGGGCATCGCCCCCGCCTGGTTCACGGACCTGATCAACGAGACTCTGGAATCCGTCGCCTGGATCGTGGTTGAGCGGGCAGGGGCCAAATACGCGGGGTCGATCTCGCGTATCGCGCCGCAAACCTCGGAATACGCCTGGGCGCAGGCGATGGCCGAGCTGGCGCCGCAAATCCTGATCCGCCCGGCGGACCGCGAGACAGACGCGGACCATTACCGCACGCTCATGGCCGCCGCCGCCGGTTGCCATCTTCTGGTGGACGAGCGGCTGGACATTCCGCCCTCCCTGGGCGCGGTCGCGCTGCCCAGCCGCGTCGCCGCCTGGCAACGCGCGTTGAAGAACGCGGTGGCGGACCTGAATGGCACCCTGGCGCAAGGCCAACGCACCCGCGCCGCCGCCCTTGCCCTGCCCTCGACTGAAGCCGCCCCCCCGCCCTGGGCTGCTTCCTCTAAGGCGGTGGCCCCGGCCCTCCAGAGCGCCGCCGAATGAGGCTCCTGCCCGGCATCCTGGTCTTGCTGCTGTCTTGGTCTCCTGCGGCCGCCGCGCCGCAGGACCCCCAGGCGGTGGCCCAGGCCATCACCCGGGCGGCGCAGGCCATCGCGCCGCCGGATGCGGGCATCAGCCTCGGCCCGGTGGCCGGCGCGCAATACATGCAGTCCTGCGCCGCGCCGCTCTCGGTCAGCATCAGCGGCGCCGCCCCGTATGAACAGGCGGCGGCGCATTGCCCGTCCCCGGCCTGGACCCTTTACGTAACCGTAACCGTGTCCCAAACCGCGAACGTGGTGGTCGCCGCGCGGCCAATCGCGGCGGGGCAGACGCTGGGGCAAGGGGACATCGCCCTGGCGCGCGAGCCGGTCTCCCTCTACGCCGGGCGGCAGGTCTATTACGACCCGGCCCAGCTCCTCGGCTCGAACGCCACCATGTCGATTCCCGCTGGCGGGATCATCAACACCGCGGACATCGCCGAGCCGGTGGTGGTCAAAGCCGGGCAGACCGTCTCGGTCCAGGTCATCAGCGGCGGGGTGGACCTCTCGGTCAACGCCGTCGCGGACGAGACCGGGCGCATCGGGGACACCATCCTCCTGACCAACCCCTCAAGCGGCCGCCGCTTCTCCGCCCAGGTCACCGCCAACGGCCCGGTGCTGAACCTCCAGCCATGATCCACCCCAAGCCCAACAATTTTATGACAAAATGACTTTAAGTTGTGAATCCCGGAAAACTTTTCCCGCCCCCCGCGAATAGACAGGTACGGCAACCGCAACCCAAGGAGATTTTATCATGTCGGCCGTAGGTTCAATTATGACCAACACCGGGGCGCTCCAAGCGCTCAACTCGATCGCGACCACCTCCGCGAACACCAACAACCTGCAGAGCCAGCTCTCCAGCGGTCTCTCGATCAACTCACCCGCGAACAATCCGGCCGGCTACATCACCGCCCAGGGCTTCACCTCGCAGTTGAACGGCATCACCCAGGCAATTTCCAACGCCAACCAGGGCGTCTCCCTGTTGCAGACCGCGCAGGGCGCGATTTCGCAGCAGATCGGCGTGACCCAGCAGCTGAACTCGATCGCCGTGCAGGCGGCCAACGGCACGCAGACG
>DAOMCN010000062.1:0-8889 GCA_035427885.1 Acidocella sp.
GTGGAGGCGTAGGAGATTTGCTTGAGCGTGCCGTTAATCACGCCGAGCGGGCCATCATATAAAATGTAGCTCTTTTGCTCATCCGGCAGGTAGTCGCGCGCCACCCGGCCCCAATCATAGAGTTTGATCGGCGCGGCGGTGTGGTTGATCACATGCTGGGTGACCGAGAACATGAATTTATCATCCACGCTCAGAACTTGCTGGAAGGTGACGCCAGCGCCGTTATCCCATGAGAGCGTGACAGGCGCATCGGGGGTTAACGTGCTGGCGGAAGCGGTCCACACTGTGCTGTCGGTCGGCACGGCGATGCTGCTGCCGGCCGGGTTGGTCCAGCCAAACTGGGTGTAGAACGGGGTTTTACTGTCGCGGCGGCCCAGAATTTGCACCAGCGGGGAGTCTTTGGCGGTAGTCTCGTGGTAGGCTTTCAACTGCACATCATCGAGCACCGCACCGGTAAGCGCGAGGCTGCCCTGGATGTTGGGCGTGTCGATCGTCAGCCGGGGGCCATTGGCGGCGGCAACGGCGCTGGCATTCGCGCCGGGGGCATTGGCGGCACCGGCGGCAGGTGTGCTGGCGGTATCCGGCTGGCTCTGGCTCGCCACCACGGCGGGCGGCGGCGGATGCGGCAAAAACTCAGCCTGGATGAATTGGAACGCGATGAGAATCACGGCCGATATCGCCAGTGCCATAAAAATCCGCTTTTGGTCCATGGGTTTTAAGCTTCCGAAGTGGGGGGCGGTACCGGGTCGTAACCGCCCGGATGCCAGGGATGACAAGAACAAATGCGTTTAACGGCGAGCCAGGAGCCACGGCGGGCGCCATGCACGGCCAGAGCTTCGCGGGCGTAGGCGCTACAGGAAGGTGCAAACCGGCAATTCGCGCCGATCACCGGCCGCAGGGTGAGTTCATAAACCCGCACAGCACCGGAGAGAACATGGGCGGCGGGGCTCATTGGCTGGCCTCGCGCAACGCGGTTTTGAGGTTTTGGCAGAGTGTCGCGAAGGGTAGGCTCGCGGTTTCCTGACGGCAGATGAATACCAGTTCCATGCCCGTCAGCGCCATGTCGCCCAGGGTCAGCCGCGCGGCTTCCTTCAAGCGACGGCGGGCCCGGTTGCGGGCCACAGCGTTGCCGATTTTTTTGGTGGCGGTGTAGCCTACCCGCAAGGGTGCATCTGGTGCGGACTTCATGGCTTGCAGCACAAAGCCCGGACGCGCCAGCTTGCGGCCACGCGCCGCCATGCGCAGAAAATCAGCACGAAGCGAAAAAGTATCCGGCGGGGCGTATGAAACCAAATTCAGGCCCTCGGGGAACGCAGAAATCAGGCGGAGAGTTTAGCGCGGCCCTTGGCGCGGCGATTGGCGATGACCTTGCGGCCGCCAACAGTTGCCATGCGGGCGCGAAAACCATGCCGACGCTTGCGGACAAGTTTGGAAGGTTGATAGGTCCGTTTCACGTTTTAAACTCCGGCGATAGCTAAAAAAATAAGCTGCGGCCGAACCGTCCCCGGTCCGGCGCGCTAGAGGGGGCATATAGGCGGGGCAAGGGGCTCGCGTCAATGCGCGGCGGGGGAAAGGGCGGGTTTATGCCGATTATGCCTGGTAAAGCCCCGCATAGACTTGGATAATTCACGTTTTCTACATATTGCTCTGTCAGACAACAGCGTGCAGCGTGATCCCATGTTCCATTTGCCGCCGAATCGACCGCGAACCGTGCTCGCTCTGCAGGGCGGGGGTGCGCACGGAGCTTTTACCTGGGGTGCGCTGGACCGGCTGCTTGAGGATGGGCTGAACTTCTCGGCGGTTACCGGAGTCTCATCTGGGGCAATGATCGCGGCAATGGCGGTTCAGGGCTATGTCCATGACGGCGCGAGAGGCGCACGCGCGGCGGTGACGAAGCTCTGGCAGAAGGTTGGCGATGCGCATGTGCTCACCGCGCTGAACACCTCGATGGACTGGATGTGGGGCTGGGATAAGGGCATGGAGCTGGGCAACGAGATGGCCTGGGCAGGGATTACCAACGCGCTACGCATGTTCAACCCCGGACATCTCAACCCGTTCGGACAGAATCCTTTGGAGCCGCTGCTCAATGAACTGCTCGACCTCGACGCCATTCGCGATCCTGACGCGCCAAAGCTCTTTGTCGCGGCGACGGATGTCGAATCCGGGCAGGCGAAGGTTTTTTCCAATGCGCAGATCAGCGTCGATGTACTACTCGCCTCGGCCTGTATTCCGATGGTGTTTCCCGCAGTCAGGATCGGCGGGCGGCATTATTGGGACGGTGGGTATTCTTGTAATCCGGCGCTGGCGCCCGTGCTCTCGCCCCGGCCTGAACGGCTGGTGCTGATCCGCGCGCAGCCGCGTACGCGCAAGGGCGTGCCCAATACCACCGCCGATATCGTCCACCGGCTACACGAGATCGCGTTTCAGGCGCCGCTCGATGCGGAACTCGCCTTGTTGCCCAAGCAAGTTCGACTCGTCGATATCAGCGCCGACGCGGCGCTCGCGCGCCACCCGCTGATTTCCAAGATGAATACAGAAAAGGCGTTTCTGGAAAACCTCTTCGACGCGGGCCGCGAGGCCGCGGGGGTTGTTTCGGCCGCATGAAGATATCGCTCCGGCGCCTCGACCCGTTCCGGGATTTTGACTTCGACCTCCTTGGCCGCAGCCTCTCGGCACAGGTTCTGTGGCTTACTGTCGGCATTATCCTGCTGGTCGAGCTGGTGATTTTGGCGCCCAACCTGGGACAGGAGCGGCAGGAGTGGCTCTGGCAGCGGGTAAATCAGGCGCATCTGGCGGCGTTTACGATGGCCCGGACGGATCAGCCGAAGCTGGACGCGCCGGTGGGTGTGGCGTTGCTGCAACTCGCCGGGGTTGAATCCCTGCGGTTGATCGAGCCGGGGCAGCAAGCGCTGGTGTTGCGGGGCGGGGCGGGACGGGACTCGGTAGAGGTCGTTGATCTGGCCCATGAGACCAGGCTCCACAGCGCCGAGCAGGCGGCGATGCGGCTGCTGGGACTCGGGGCGAGCCGGGTTGAGGTGGTGGCGCCAATCCCGCAGCAGCCTGGGGCGACGCTGGATATTGTCGCCGATGGCGATGCGCTGAACGCATATCTGCGCGGCTATGCCCTGCATGTCGCGGCACTCTCGGTGATTGTCGCGCTAGTGACCGGGTTGCTGGTGTTCTCCGTGCTCGACCGGCTGCTAGTCAGGCCGATGCGGATTATGACAGCGAGCATTGTTGGTTTCCGCAAGGACCCGGAGCAGGCGGCGTCCGGCGATTTAGACTGGCTGGCGGCGCGTGGGGAGGATGAGATCGCGATCGCCGCACGGGAATTACAGGCGATGCAGGAGGCTTTGCGTGCCGATTTGTGGCGCAATGCGCGACTCGCCGCCGTGGGGACGGCTGTCGCCAAGATCAGCCACGATCTGCGCAATATTTTATGCTCAGCGCTGCTTGTCGCCGACCGGTTACAGCAGGCTGCCGACCCGCAGGCCAAGCACGCGGCCGATACGCTGATCACGGCGGTTGAGCGGGCCGTGCAACTGGTCGGGCGGACGGTGGATTTCACCCGCGAAGGGCCGCCTCCCCTTACCCGCAGCGCCGTCGGCCTGCGCGCGCTGGTGGAAGAGGCCGCCGCCGCCGCGAGGCCCGAAGGGGCGGGGTTTGTTCTGGAGAACCAGGTCTCGGAAGGGCTCGTGCTGGCGCTCGACCGCACGCATATCTACCGGGTCCTGGTTAACCTCATGCGCAACGCCGCTGAGGCGGGAGCAACGAAAATTGTCGTTGTCGCCGGGGTGGAGACGGGCGTGCCGCGGATCGAGCTGCGCGATGACGGGTCGGGGTTGCCAAAAAAGGTCCTCGAAAATCTATTCAAGCCCTTTGCCGGCTCCGGGCGGCATGGCGGAACCGGGTTGGGGCTGGCGATCGCCCGCGACCTTGTGCGCGCGCATGGCGGCGAGTTGGTGCTGGCGCAGACCAGCTCGCGGGGGACGGTCTTTGCGCTCGAACTGGCGGAGCGAAAGCGCGAGACTCGTCAAGAGGAGGCCCGCGAGCAGAATGCGAGCGAGGCGATTGGTCTGGGCTGAGGCACGGGTTTGCATGAGCGTGGGTAAAAACGGCAAAATGTTTTACCGCAACGGCGCTACGGGGGATAAAATGTTTATTTTTCCTGTAATATTGAAGCGCAAGGGAAAATCCTCTTCTTAGTGGGCATGGTCCCATTGGCGATAGATCCGAAACATGCGTTGCTCGCGGTAGCCGGGAATGGCCCTTTGGCACTGCGGCGGCTGCTCAGCCTGCGCGCGGGGGGGGCGGAAGAGGCTTTGCTCTTTGCCGACGACCCGGAGCCAATGCTGGCGGAGGCGGCGGGGGTCTATTTGCGTGGCCATCTTCCCGACGAGGCCGCGCTGGCGGATTTGCATGTGCTGTGGATTGTTGACCTCCCTGCCCCGCGCGCGGCGGCGCTGGCTGGCATCGCGCGGCGGCTGCGTGTGCTCGTGAATGTCGAGGATGTGCCGCCGTTATGCGATTTTCATTCCGTGGCCGAAGTACGTCGCGGCGCGCTGCTGCTCACAGTTTCCACCAACGGCGCGGCGCCCGGGCTGGCGCGCCTCATTCGCCGCCAGCTGGAGGCCCGTTTTGGCGCCGAATGGGAAGCGCGGATCGAGGAGGTTGCGGCGCTACGCCGAGGCTGGCAGCGCGAGGGGGTAAACATGGCAGAGGCGATGCGACGGATCGAGGCCCTGGTTGATGCACGCTGTTGGCTCTCTCCGCCGATGCCGCGCTGAGTTTTGCCCCCCTCCCCTTTATTTGCCGTGATACCGCCCGGTCCTGTGCCTGGCCTTACGTGGATGCTTAAAAATGCTTGATGTCATCGACTCAACCGCGCCCGAGAATGTGTTGGAAGCTGCGATCACGGCGCGCTACCGGGGAAAAATCGCCCTGGTTTCGTCCTTTGGCACGGAATCGGCGGTGTTGCTGCATATGATCGCGCAGATCGACCCAGCGACGCCGGTGATCTTTCTCGATACCGGCAAGCTCTTTGCCGAGACGCTGGCTTATCGCGATGCGCTCGTGGCCAGCCTCGGGCTGAGCGATGTGCGCAGCGTGCGCCCGAGCGGTGCGCAGCTTGCTGCCTGGGACCCAGATGGCCGGCTGTGGGAGAAGGATGTCGATTTATGTTGCGCGATCCGCAAGACCAACCCGCTGGATGAGGCGCTCACCGGGTTCGAGGCCTGGATTACCGGGCGCAAGCGCAGCCAGTCCAGCACACGCGCTGAGTTGCAGGTTATCGAGGAAGGCCCGGATGGGCGGACCACGGTGAACCCCCTCGCCTTCTGGGATGCCACCGAAATCGAGGCTTATTTCACGACGCACGGCCTGCCGCGGCATCCGTTGGAGGTGGAGGGCTATACCTCGATCGGCTGCGCCACCTGCACGCGCAAGCCGCTTCCCGGCGAGGATAAGCGCGCCGGACGCTGGGCGGGCAAGGCAAAGACCGAGTGCGGAATCCATCTGCCGCGCGAAATGCTGGCGGCGAGTTGGCCGGATGCGCTGAGCTTCGAGGTTTAGCGCGATATACCGTTGAGTTGAACCGGATGGTTCAATTTACCCGTATGAAAATGCTCAAATAAAACAGAACCAGGGTGTTCCCTTGTGAACGGGAAGCGCTCGGGCTTAGCCGTACGAGGCTGGCGCGTATAAATGCTGGCAAAGACTCAGGAGCGGGGCTGATGGCCGCTCAACGCCGCGCCCGCGCTGGGGTGCAGGCGCGTCGAGATCGGCACCGAGGCCAGTCCGATCAGGCCAACGATAAAGAAGGCGAGCGCGTAGTCCGATTGCAGCGCGATGCTGCGGTGGTGGGCGTGAGAGGAGATTTCCAGCACGGCGGCGCCGATGACGATGCCTAATGTCAGGGTGATCTGCTGGATCGTGGCATAGAGCGTCGTGGCGGCGGACATGCGCGGGCGCTCGATGTCGCCGTAGGCGATGGTGTTGAAGGCCGTGAATTGCAGCGAACGGAAGAAGCCGCCGATGAAGAGGATCGCGTCCAGCAATAAGGACGGCCAACTCGGCTTGAACAGCGCGCAAACCAGGATGAAGCCGCTGGAGAGGACGCCGTTGAGGACCAGGACGTTGCGAAAGCCGAAGCGCTTGAGCAGCGGCTGGGCTGCAGCCTTCATCCCCAGCGCGCCGGCGGCGGAGGCGAAGGTAACAATGCCGCTCTGCATGGGCGTGTCGCCGAAGCTGAGTTGCAGCATCAGCGGCAAGAGGAACGGGCTAGCGCCCACGGCGATTCGAAAGAGGCTCCCCGCGAACACGGAATTTGCGAAGGTGGGGATGCGCAGCAGGGAGAAGTCCAGCACCGGGTGGTCGTGATGGCGGGCGTGAAAAATATAGGCGAACACGGCAGCAACACCGGCGGCCAGGGCGGCGAGAGACCAGGAAAGTGGGATGAGGTGGCGGCCGATGGTCTCGAACCCGGCCATCAGCGCCGCCATCGCAAAGCCGGTCAGCACCAGGCCGGAAGCGTCCAGCCTGCCGCCTCGGCCTTCGACGCGGATATCTGGGATAAACAATGTCACCGCGATGGCGCCGATGATGCCGATAGGCACGTTGACATCGAACACCCAGCGCCAGGAGGCGTAGGTCACGATGACGCCGCCCAACGGCGGACCCAGGATCGGGCCGACCAGGGCGGGCATGGTGAGCCAGGCCATCGCCGAGACCATCTGCGCGCGTGAGACCGAGCGCAGCAGCACCAGACGACCGACGGGGAGCATCATAGCGCCGCCCAGGCCTTGCAGGATGCGCGCGCAGACCAGGAACGCGAGGTTGGGAGCCAAGCCGCAGAGGATCGAGGCGAAGGTGAAAATGACGATGGCGGCACGAAAGACGTGGCGCGCGCCAAAGTGGTCCGCCACCCAGCCGCTGGCGGGGATGAAAACCGAGAGGCTGATCAGGTAGGAGGTCAGCGCCACGCTCATGTGCAGCGGGTCGGCGTGGAAACTCCGCGCCATCGCCGGGAGGGCGGTGGCGATTACTGTGGAGTCGAGATTCTGCATGAAGAGTGCGGTGGCGATAATGATCGCCGTCAGCCGCATACGGCCTTCGGAGATTTGTGGCTCGGGCTCGGCGTCCATCTTAGTTAGATCGCGCGATCACGGTTCCAGGTGGCGGGCTTCGTCGGCCAGCATGATCGGGATGCCGTTGCGGATCGGGAAGGCAAGACCAGCTTTGGGGCTGATCAGCTCGGCGTGTTCGCGGTCGTAGATCAGCTTGCCGCGCGTTACCGGACACACCAGGATTTCCAGGAGGCGCGGGTCGATCGGGGTGTCTTGTTCCATGTTTCAGCTCGCTTTCGGTTTGTCGGCTTCGTCGTCGTCATGCCCTGGGTCGAAGGCGTCGATCTCGAGCAGGGCCAGCAAGGCCCGGGCACGTTCGGCTTCGTCGGGGGCTTCCAGCAGAGCCTGTTTTTCCTCCACGCCGAAGGGGCACGCCATGCATAGCGAGGTCACCAGCGCCGGATCGGTCAGGGCGGCGATGGCGTCCCAGTTGGCGTCCACCCCGGCATGGGCGAAGTAGCGGCGCAGGGCTTCCAGCAGCGTCTTGCGCTCAAAGGGCAAGGACGCGTTGGCCGGGAGCAGGTCCGTGGCGAAAGCGCCCAGTGCTGCGCGGACACGGCGGTAGCCGCGCTGTCCTTCGATCTCTTCAACGATGGTAAAACGAGTCAACCCGGTGAGGGTGATAAGGTAGCGGCCATCCTCGGTTTCGTTGAAGCTTGAGATGCGCCCCAGGCAGCCGATTCGGTACAGGCCGGGACCGTTCTCACCGTGCGCCAGACGCTTGTCCGGTTGGACCATGCCGAACATGCGCCCCGCGCCCAGCGCGTCCTCGACAAGCGCCAGGTAGCGCGGCTCGAAGATGTTCAGCGGCAGGTTGCCGCCGGGCAATAGCAGCGCCTCGCCCAGAGGGAAAACCGGGAATTCCTCGGGCAAGGCAGAGCGTTTTGATGAAAAGCCGGACATCGCGGGCTAGCGGAACAGCAAGGCGGAGAGCTTGCGCCGGGCCGCCATCGTCGCCGCGTCGTCAAATCCCCAGGCCTCGAAGAATTTCAGCAGTTTCAGCCGGGCGGCGTCCTCGTTCCAGGCGCGGTTACGGCGGATAATTTCCAGCAGCGCGTCTGCGGCTTCCTCACGGGCGCCCGACGCGTTCAGCGCGGTCGCCAACTCGTAGCGCGCCTCGAAATCATCCGGGTTTGCGGTCAGGCGCGCCTCCAGCCCGGCGCGCGACGCCTGCGCCTTGCGGCCTTCGGCGGCCAGGGCCAGGGCGGATTTCGCGCCGGTAATCTCGGCGTGTTCCGCCAGGTTTACGGGAGCCTGGGCAAGAATCTCCGTGGCCTGTTCCTCCTCGCCCATCGCCAGCAAGGCGCGGGCGAGGCCGCCCCAAGCTTCGGGCTTCTCGCGGTCAGCCTGTATCGCGGCGCCAAAATGCTGCGCCGCCGATTCGGCCTCGCCTTGCTCCAACAGCGCCTTGCCTTCGGCGATCAGATCTGCGCCAGGCGCGCTGCTGCCCGCAATTTTCAGCAAGGCTTCGACAAATCGCTTGATTTCGCTCTCCGGCAGGGCGCCGGAGAATGTGTCCGCCACCTGCCCCTGCCAGAAGGCCACCACGGTCGGCACGGACTGCATCGGCAGACCCATGCGGGCAAGTTGGGCGATCAGCTCACGGTTTTTATCAACGTCGATCTTTACCAGCCGAATTCGCCCGCCCTGCGCGCGCGTCACCTTTTCCAGCGCCGGGGTCAAGGATTTGCACGGGCCGCACCATGTTGCCCAGAAATCCACCAGAATCGGGATTTCACGCGATGCGTCGATGACATCGGCCATG
>DAOMCN010000063.1:0-6384 GCA_035427885.1 Acidocella sp.
AACCCACGGCCATTCGATTAAAAGTCGAATGCTCTACCACTGAGCTACAGGCTCGCCTGAAGGGGGGTGAACCAGATTTCACCCCCTGCCGTCAAGACATGGGATGCGTCAATCGGAACTTCCTGGCGTGATATTCACCAAAACCGAACCGGAAGGCTCGGTTTTGGGTGAATAAACACACCGTTCAAAAAGACTTGGACGTGTTCGCGGGAACGAAAAACGCTTAGCCCGCCATTGTCATTTTGAGGATCGAATCGGGATCTGTCACCGAGCCACTCTGCCCGACTCCGGGCTTGATCTGCGCGACGGCTTCCATACCTGCCGTCACCTGACCAACAATGGTGTAATTGCCGTCCAGGAACGTCGCCGGCGCGAAATCGATAAAAAACTGGCTATTGGCCGAGTTCGGATCGGAGGTGCGGGCCATACCCACCGTGCCGGTCAGGAAGCTGGCCTGATCGGTGAATTCGGCGGGAAGATTGGGCAGATCGGAGCCGTGCATGCCGGTGTTGGTCGGATCTCCGGTCTGCGCCATGAAACCGGGGATGACGCGGAAGAACTTGCACCCATCGTAGAAGCCCTTGGCGGTCAGCGTGCGGATCCGCTCAGCGGCGAGCGGCGCCAGATCCGGACGGAGCTGGATGGTGACGGTGCCGTATTTGAGCTCCATCAGCACAGTATTGGAAAGGTCGGCGGCGACAGCGGGATCAGTCATCAGTAATTCCGTGATAAAAGGGGTTGCAGCAGCGGCGCTGATGAAGCTTCGGCGTTTCAGCATAGTTCACTCCTCAGTTTAGCCAGGGTTCGCTCCAGTGTGAGCTTTGGCACGAAGGAGGAAATATCCCCCCCCAGTGTCGCGATGTCCTTGACAAAGCGCGACGAGATGAACTGGTGGCGTTCGCTCGCCATCAGGAACACGGTTTCGATCTCCGAATCGAGTCGATAATTCATCCCCGCCATCTGGAACTCATAGTCGAAATCCGAGACCGCGCGTAAGCCCCGCACGATCATCTTGGCGCCGATCTCGCGGGCAAAGCCGATAAGCAGGGAGTCGAAGGTCCGCACCTCGATATGCGTACCAGTCCGCGCCGCAATCGGCGCCAACTCCTCCTGCACCAGCTCGGCGCGCTCCTCGATGGAGAAAATCGGCCCCTTGCCCGCGTTCATGGCCACGCCGACCACGAGCTTGTCAACCAGCCGCGCGGCGCGGCCAATAATATCGACATGCCCGTTGGTAATCGGATCGAAGGTGCCGGGATAAAGCCCGACCCGCAACTCAGGCATCCTCCGTCTCCTGCTCCAGAACCGGGAATACGCTGGTGACGCGCTCGTCGTCGTCAAGCCGGAAGAGGGTAACGCCCATGACCGAACGGCCAGTAATGCGGACCTGATCCACCGGCACGCGAATAAGCCGTCCGCCGTCAGTGACGAGCATAACATCGTCGCCCCCGCGCACCTGGAAGCTTGCCGCCACGGCCTTGCCGTTACGTCGCGCATTCAGGGTGATATTGGCAATGCCCTGCCCGCCGCGCCCGGTGGTACGGTATTCGTAAGCTGAAGAACGCTTGCCAAAGCCCGAATCGGTAACGGTGAGCAAGATCTCCTCCGCCTCCGCCAACTCGGCAATCCGCGACTCTGAGAGCGCGATATCGGCGACAGCCTCCTCCACCTCGCCGTTCTCGACCTCCTCATCGCCGCTGCGCCGCTGCGCCGAGGCGTATTTGAGATAAGCCGCCCGCTCGTCTGGCGTCGCCTCGACATGGCGCAGCACCGAGAGGCTCATGACCTCATCGCCCGCCGCCAGCTTGATGCCGCGCACGCCGGTTGAATCCCGCCCCGAGAAGACGCGTAGATTATCGTCGGTAATCTGGAAGCGGATACAGCGGCCCAGCTTACTGGCAAGGAACACATCATCGCCGTCGCGGCATGTGGCGACGCCGATCAGCCGGTCGCCCTCGTCGAGCTTCATGGCGATCAGCCCCGAAGCACGCACGTTTTTGAAATCCGCCAGCTTGTTGCGCCGCACCCCGCCGCTCGCGGTGGCGAAGACAAGATGCAGGTTCTCCCACAATCCCTCATCCTGCGGCAGCGGCAACACGGTGGTGATCTCGTCGCCGCCCAGTTCGGGCAGGAGGTTAATCAGCGCGCGTCCTTTGGCGGTCGTGGAGGCTTCCGGCAGGCGCCATACCTTCTCACGGAATACCTTGCCGCCGGAAGAGAAGAACAGCACGAACTGGTGCGTATGCGCGTTGAAACTGCGCGTAACGACATCATCGCCCCGCGTCGAGGTCGCCGAACGCCCCCGCCCGCCGCGATTCTGCGCCCGGAACGTCTCCAGCGAGGTCCGCTTGATGAACCCGTCGCGTGTCAGCGTGACGACCATCTGCCCGGGCTCGATCAGGCTTTCATCGTCCTGGTCGGTATCGAGATCCTCGATGCTGGACTTGCGTGGCCGCGCAATCTTGGCCCGCGCCGCGATCAACTCGTCGCGCATGACCTCAAGGCGGCGGATGCGCGAGCCGATGATCTCCAGCAGCTCGGCAATCCGCGCGGCAACCTCGGTCAGCTCCGCCTGGATCTTCTCGCGTTCCAGCCCGGTCAAGCGGGCGAGGCGCAGCTCCAGAATGCCCCGCGCCTGCGCATCGGTAAGGCGCATCGTATTGTTGTCGGAAATCGCGTTGCCTGCATCGTCAATCAACGCCAGCAAGGGCGCTACATCCTCCGCCGGCCAGTCGCGCGCCATCAGCGCCAGCCGCGCCGTATTGGAATCCGGGCTGCCACGGATGATCTTGATGACCTCGTCGATATTGGCGACAGCGGTGGCCAGGCCGATCAGCAAATGCGCCCGGTCGCGCGCCTTGTTCAGCTCGAAGCGCGCACGGCGGAGAATAACCTCCTCGCGGAATTCGAGAAACAGCCCGAGCAGCTCCTTCAGCCCCATCTGGCGCGGCTTGCCCCGGTCCAGCGCCAGCATGTTGATGCCAAAGCTGGTCTGCAGGTTGGTGAAGCGATAGAGCTGGTTGAGCACAACCTCGCCGGTGGCGTCGCGCTTCAGCTCGATGACGATGCGCATCCCCTCGCGGTCGCTCTCATCGCGCAGATCGGCGATACCCTCGATCTCCTTTGCGCGTACGAGTTCGGCGATTCGCTCCAGCAGCGCGGATTTATTGACCTGGTAGGGGATCTCGCTGACAATAATCGCATCGCGGTCCTTGCGAATCTGCTCGATGCTCGCGCGCGCCCGGATCGTGATGGAGCCGCGCCCGGTGGCGAACGCCGAGCGAATGCCCGCGCGCCCCAGAATAATACCAGCTGTGGGAAAATCCGGCCCAGGTACGATCGCCATCAGCGAGTCGAGGGAAATCTCCGGATCGGCGATCATCGCCAGCGCCGCGTCCATGATCTCGCCCGGATTATGCGGCGGAATATTGGTCGCCATACCAACCGCGATACCGTTGGAACCGTTGACTAGCAGGTTGGGGAAGGAAGCCGGGAGCACCTTCGGTTCCTGCTCGCTCTCGTCATAATTGGGCTGGAAATCGACAGTATCCTTGTCGATATCCGCCAGCAGCAGCATGGCCGACGGTGCCAGCCGCATTTCGGTATAACGCATGGCGGCGGGCATATCGCCGTCGATGGAGCCAAAATTGCCCTGCCCGTCGATCAGGGGTAACCGCATCGAGAAATCCTGCGCCATGCGCACGGCCGCGAGGTAAATCGCGCTGTCGCCATGCGGATGGTAGGTACCCATCACATCGCCGGTCATACGCGCGGACTTACGGTACGGCTTATCGGGCGTGTTCCCGGCCTCGTTCATGGCGTAGAGAATTCGCCGGTGCACCGGCTTCAGCCCGTCGCGCGCATCTGGCAGCGCGCGGCTGACAATGACCGACATGGCATAATCGAGATACGACTTGCGCATCTCCTGCTCGATCGAGACAGGCTCCATCCCGCGCGGTGGCAATCCTGCGCCACCCGGCTCCTCCGTGGTATCGCTCATGTCAGATCAGGCAGAGGCTGAAAGGGCAGGCAAAAGATTCGCCGAATGCAAAGCAAGACACTGATATCATTAAGAATTATATCCTGAGTTTCCCCCCACTCATAGCATAAATCCGTCACATCACCAAATAAGCCCTCGCCGTGGCCAAGTTCCATGTCGCCGCCGGCGCTAAAATGCTCCGGTTCGCCGCCTCGTCTCCCGTGGCCGTCCCGCGCTTAGGGAACCGTCCGCATCGCAGCCTGCACCGCGCGATTATCCAGCATGACCGCAACGATGACGTCATTGTTCAACGGCCCAACGTCCTGTTCCTCCGTCGGGTTGCCAAACAGATCCCGGCCCATGACTCTCCCGCACCGCAGCAGGGCGCGGCGTTTTTCCTGGTAGAGGCTCTGCACCCCCTCCGACGTTTCCACTGCCCCTGCCGGTCGGCGAGCCAGCTCCAGGCTGACCTCTTCCCAGGCGCGCGCGCAAAGCCTGTGGTAGTTCAAGGATTTGTTCGTCGCCTCTAATTCGACCTTCAGGCCCTGAGCCTGCGTTGAGAGATCGGCGATCGCATGTGCGAGGCTAAGCTCCCATTCACCATTGTTCTTTGCGTAGCCTTGAATGGTATCCATAGCGCCCTCCTCTTTGCTCAGCAGCCAAGGTTAAAGCGTAATGATCCTGAATCGCAACACTCTCCCCGCAAAAATAAACAATTAGTTAGCATTTGAGGGGGCGGAGATGGCTGTGCATCAACCCTAAGGCGATGCGTCGTGGCAGCTTTCAACTTAAGGGGGGAATAACCGATCTAGAGCCTTAACTGCGAGGCGACCTAAAACGGCGTCGCGGCTTCTTGCAGCGGCGTCGCTGCTCCTTGGGATTTATACCCGCCCGAGATCTGGGCCGCATTGTCTGGCGCGCTCACCGGCGGTGGCGCAATCAATATGGGCGGCTCCTGCGGACCAGTTTTAGCAGCCTGTGCCGCCGCCTGCGCCTGATCGAGGCGCGCCTGAATGCGTTTCCCTTCGGCCAACCCTTCGGCATAGCCCTTTTCTTCTGCCTGACGTAACCCGAGCGTACAATTCTGCGACGACGGTGCAATGGTCGCATGCGGTGGCGGCGGCAACGTACACCCCGCCAGCGACGCACCAAGTCCCCAAGCAGTAAGCCAAAACAAATCGGCCGCCCGGCGCAGGGTAACGATGAATTTACCTTGGAACCATCCTTGCATTACTCTCATTTAATAAAAAACGGACAGAAAGTCACTCTTTTAATAGGCTCATTGCGTATTTTTTAACTGTGCTGAATCTACGGCATAATGAGTCTGCGAGCTGCGGCGGAGAATGGCTAACGTTCCTGAATTTTAGAGCAAATTCCAGATACCCATTGTCCGAAAACTTGTCGGCGGCGCGATAACATTGAAATTTCGAACGCCGCCATAGCGGCAGGTTTTTTATCGGTATGACGGATCAGAAATCCATTTTATTTAAGAAATAGCAGCAATTTTACGAGCGTAATTATTTTGCACTAGGTAAACACCCGCATGAGATTCATGTGTCGGATAAGACCCGATAGTCCAGGATTTCTTCAGATCGATATGCGACGCTAACGGAAAAAGATTCTTCTCGCCTCGCGGATTAACGTAAAATTAATTATACTTGGTGCAAAATAATTACGCTCGTCTCGACGAAGGTGATTTTCGCGCTGCGATTACCTGTAGCACACGGTAACGAATTTGGCGGCAAATTCGAACGCTAACCATTGAGCGCCAGATCATGGTCCCCCACCTGCCCAAAATACCGCCCCGGCGTGGTGAGCATCTGACCGGATAAATGGATCGACACAGACATTAGTATACTCGACGTCGAGCCCTCCGCGTCCTATGGGGTTTGGCAGAGCCCGCCGCAACCCAGAACGCCTTACCCGGAGTACAGAATTGGCGAACCTTCCCGCGAACCATCCCCTCCGGGTTGAGCTGAACGATGAGGCCCACGCCCGCCCGCCCGAGGCGCTGATCCCGCCGTTGCGGATTTCCTATCTCGTGCTGCTGTCCGACGCAGCGATGCGCGACCCGCAACGCCAACACGTCGCCGCATTGGCCGAGCGCTACGGCTGCCCTCCGCCCCCCGTCGGCGCGATTCATTACAGTATTGGCATGGGGCCTTTCCGGCTGAAATGGGAGCGACACGCCGAATTCTCCCGTTATACCTTCGTCACCCCCGGCACGGACGCGGACACGTTTTCCAACAGGGCGATCGATGAAGTCCCAGCGGACTGGCTCGCAGCCCTTTCCGGCCAGACCATTGTGGCGACCCACGCGCTGATCCTCCCCCCTCAAGATTATCCGCTCGATTATGATTTACTGTCCGAGCGCCTGTTCGCGGGCAATCCCCTGGTCGGCGCCG
>DAOMCN010000063.1:6421-7124 GCA_035427885.1 Acidocella sp.
TCCATCGGGGCGAGCCCGATTACGGCCGGCTCGTCGCCGCCATCGCGCTGACGGATTTTCGTATCCATGCCGATGGTTTCGGCCGGGTGCTCGTGCTGGACAACGGCCTGCGCCCCCGCCAGGCCGGCCGCGCGGTGCAGCGCCTGTTAGAGATCGACACCTACCGTCTCATGGCGCAGCTGACCTTACCGATCGCCCGGCAAATGCTCCCCTTCATCATCAACGGCGAGCGCGAACTCGCGCAAATCACCGCCCTGCTGACAGGCGCCAATGAATCAAACGAGCCCGACCTGCTCGACCGGCTGACCAAGCTCGCCGCGCAGATTGAAAACCTCGAATCTCAGCACCATTACCGCTTCAGCGCCTCGCGCGCCTATTACCAACTGGTGCAGCAGCGGATTTCCGAACTGCGTGAGGAACGCCTCGCAGGCATCCAGACCTTCCGCGAATTCACCGAGCTACGCCTGGCCCCCGCAATGAACACCTGCAGCGCCACGGCGGAGCGCCAGGAATCGCTCTCCTCGCGCATCACGCGCGCCACCCAGCTCCTCTCGACGCGGGTCAATCTGACACGTGAACATCAGGAAATGGCGGTTCTCGTCTCGATGAACCGCCGCGCGGACCTTCAACTGCGCCTCCAGCAAACCGTCGAAGGTCTCTCGGTCGCGGCGATCACCTATTATATCATCGGCCTGATCGGCTA
>DAOMCN010000063.1:7134-8711 GCA_035427885.1 Acidocella sp.
CGGCTACGCCGCGAAAGGTCTCGAAGCCATGCACCTACCGGTCAACACCGAGATAGCCGAGAGCCTGAGCATCCCCGTGGTCGTCCTCTTCGTCGCGCTAAGCATCCGTCGTATCCACAGGATGGTCCACCGCGCGAACGCGAAGGATGCCCAAAGCTAGATCGCTTTCCGTTGACGCGGAAACGCTCTAGCTTTTTTATAAGCAACTTAATCTGGTTGAGTTGAACCTTCCGGTTCAACTCAACCAGATATCGCTCTAGACTTCAGCCTGCGAGCACGTTCTCCACCGGCTCCAGCGCATAGCCGAGCGCCTCCGCCACCGCCGGATGGGTGACTTTCCCGCCATGGACATTCAGCCCGTCGCGCAGATAGCGGTCCTCGCGCAGCGCCTGCTTCCAGCCCTTGCCCGCAAGCGCCAGGACAAAGGGGAGGGTGGCGTTGTTGAGCGCAAAGGTCGAAGTCCGCGCCACCCCGCCCGGCATATTGGCGACGCAGTAATGCACGACGCCATCGACGACATAAGTCGGGTCCGAATGAGTCGTCGCGCGCGAGGTCTCGGTACAGCCGCCCTGGTCGATGGCGACATCGACAATCACGGAGCCCTTCTTCATCGTCTGTAACAGCGCGCGGGTAACAAGCTTGGGCGCGGCGGCGCCGGGGATCAGTACCGTGCCGACGACAAGATCCGCTTTCGCGATCTCGGTGGCAATCGCATCATGCGTGGAATAGAGCGTCTTGATGCGCGTACCGAACTGCGCAACGAGGCGGCGCAAAACCTCGGTGGAACGGTCCACCACGGTAACATCCGCGCCCATGCCGATGGCGATCAGCGCGGCATTGCTCCCAGACACTCCGCCGCCGAGGATCAAGACCTCCGCAGGCGCCACGCCCGGCACGCCGCCGAGCAAAATCCCCCGGCCCGAATGCGCGTTCTCGAGATAATGCGCGCCCACCTGGACAGACATCCGCCCCGCCACTTCGGACATCGGCGTGAGCAGCGGCAGCGCCCCGGTCGGGCTGGTGACGGTCTCATAAGCGATGCAGGTCGCGCCGGAAGCAATCAAATCCTTGGCCTGCTCCGGATCGGGCGCGAGATGCAGATAGGTGAACAACAACTGCCCCGGACGTAGCTTCTTACGCTCCACGGCCAGCGGTTCCTTGACCTTCACAATCATGTCGGCCTTCGCCCAGATCTCATCCGCCTGCGCGACAATGCTCGCCCCAGCCGCCTCATAATCCGCATCGGTAACGCCGATGCCATGCCCCGCCGCATGCTCAACCCAGACCTCATGGCCCCTCTGGGTCAATTCGCGCACGGACGCGGGCACCAGCCCAACGCGGTCTTCATGGTCCTTGATTTCAACAGGCACACCGATACGCATAAGACACCCTCCCTAAAGCGACCGACCCCTTCGGTCTTTATATGCATATTTTAACGTTTTTCTGTGGAATTATTCACGAATATGATATGGACTTTAGCCAGGTTATGGCGAATTATTCGACAATATCAAAAATTATTGGAATTTTAGTTCAATGAACTCGATCGACGCGCGTGATGTCCAGATCCTGAACGCATT
>DAOMCN010000064.1:0-4816 GCA_035427885.1 Acidocella sp.
AAGGACAAGATGGCCGCCCATCAAGTTACGGAACATTTCAAATCTGTATCGAAACATCCGGCGCGCCCGGAGCGGGCGGGGTCAGCCTGCCAGGCGTCTCCTGGCGATCGTTATTTTTCCAAAACAAACTGGGGTTTTGGCTTGTGGATAACTTTTTTATAGCTTTAAAAACAGTTGCTTATCGACCGATTTAAGGGCGATTGTTTCACGTGAAACATTTTAACACTACGTTAGTCAGCGCCATCGTCCTCCGTCGTCTCCGGCGCGGGAAGTGTATAGCTTTCGCTCAACCAGCGCCCCAGATCGACCTCGGCGCAGCGCTTTGAACAAAACGGTTTATGCGCTTCCACGCTGGGTTTTTTGCAAATCGGACAGCGCATTAGCCCACCCCCTCATGCAGAGGTGCGCGCACCCGCCGCCGTATAATCTCGGCGAATCCCAGATGCGAAAATCCCAAAAACTCTGGCCGCAAAAAGTCCCGCCCCAGCGCCGCGCGCAACGGCTCTGCCAGCCGTCCCCGCGCCGCCGCCTTCATCCCGGCGAAATCAATCAAAATCCCGCCCGATAAGTTGCGCAGCACGATCTGTCGGCAAATCTCCGGGATAATTGCCAAATTCAGCGCCAACGGCGCCACCTCGCTACCGGCCCCAGCGTCCACATCGATCATCACCGCCGCAGGTGCGGGCGTAACATACATCCTGGCTCCCATCGGCAGCGCGGCCACAGCCTCGAACAACCCCGCGACCTCGTCCTCCAGCACCGGATCAAACGCCTTGGCGTCAAAGCGCATCCGTCCCTCCAGCGCCGGACGAAGTTGCGCCATCAGCGCATAATCATCCACCACAACCTCATCGCCCACCCGCGCACAAAGCTCAAGCAACGGCCCAGGCCCTGGCCGGATCAGCCCCGGCGCCGCGCCAAAAGCCTCCGGCGCCACCGTGAGGCGCGGCCCCTTGCCGCCCTGCGCCGCCCGGCTCACCCGCACCGCGGCATAAGTGCCAACCGAGAGGCCCTTGCCCCCCGCGCTATCGGGCAAAAACCCAACCGCATCGCCAAGATCAACAAACCGCCCCGCCATCGCGGGCAACACCGCATCCACCCGCCCGGTATAAAGCGCGCCGACCGTCTCAGGTCGTGCCAGGTCCCAGAGCCAGAACTCGGTTAAATCATCGCCCTCGAGCCGTACAACGCGCACCACCTCGCCCCGCCGCGAAGCCGCGATCATCGATACCCCAACCCCCGCAGCAGCGCCGCCGTCTCATACAGCGGCAACCCGACGACACCGGAATAGGAACCCGAGACAAAATCGATCAGCGCCGCCGCCCGCCCCTGGATCGCGTAGCCACCAGCCTTGCCCTGCCACTCGCCGCTGGCCAGATAGTCGCGCATCTGGTCGACATCGAGCCGCGCGAAACCGACGACGGTCATAACCGCCCGGCTGACCACGCGCCCATCGGGCCCGCGAACCGCGACCCCGGTATAAACCCGGTGCCGCCGCCCGGAGAGCAACGCGAAACATTTTTCAGCTTGTTGAAGTGTTTCGGCCTTGGGCAAAATCCGCCGCCCCAGCGCCACCACGGTATCCGCGGCGATGACAAATCCATCCCCCGGCACGAGCTTGCCAAGGGCCATGCGCAGCGCATAAGCGCGCGGCGGCTCCTCGGCCAGGGGCGTCTCGTCAATTTCGGGCGCAATAATCCTATCCGGCGCAATGCCGATCTGGCGTAGCAGTTCGAGCCGCCTTGGGCTCTGTGAGGCCAGGGTTACTTGAAGCGGAATGTGATCCGGCCCTTGGTCAGGTCATAAGGGGTCATCTCGACATTGACGCGGTCCCCCGCCAGGACCCGGATACGGTTCTTACGCATCTTGCCGCTGGTATGGGCCAGAATCACATGCTCATTGTCGA
Organism: Acidocella sp.; assembly: GCA_035427885.1. Taxonomy (GTDB): domain Bacteria; phylum Pseudomonadota; class Alphaproteobacteria; order Acetobacterales; family Acetobacteraceae; genus Acidocella. The sequence continues at coordinate 1,907 of DAOMCN010000064.1, forward strand.
GCTTGACGCGGAACATCGCATTGGGAAGCAGTTCAGTGACCATGCCGCTGAACTCGATCATATCTTCTTTAGACAAATACACCTCGGGGTTTTGCAAAACGCTGGCGGTGAAATGGGCTTAACTTGCGCTGCGGTCAAGTTTTCCTAGAGTCGGATGGCCACGGAGTGCGCATGCGCGGTCAGGCTTTCCGCCGTGGCGAGCGCCACCGCCGCCGGGCCGATGGCATGCAGCGCCGCCGTATCGAGCTCAACCCAGGTGGTGCGTTTCATGAAATCATAGACCGAGAGCCCCGAGGCAAAGCGCGCCGTGCCTGACGTGGGGAGCACATGGTTCGGCCCCGCGACATAGTCGCCAATCGCTTCGGGGCACTGCGCGCCCAGGAAAACCGCCCCGGCATGGCGGATTTTGGCGAATAAGGCCCGTGGTTCGGCCATGATGATCTGCAAATGCTCGGGCGCGATCCGGTTGGCAATCTCGACGGCCTCGTCCCAGTTCCGCACCTCGATGATCGCGCCATGGCGGCGCATGCTCTCGCCGGCGATGGCCGTGCGCGGCAGGGACATCAGCGCGATGTCCACCTCCCGCGCCACTTCCTCCGCGAGCAGCGGGCTGTCGGTGCAGAGGATAGCCTGCGCATCCTCGTCGTGCTCGGCCTGGGCGAGGAGGTCGTAGGCGATATGCACCGGGTTGGCGGTGGCGTCGGCCAGGATCAGAACTTCGGACGGCCCGGCGATGGAGTCGATCCCCACCTGGCCAAAAACCTGCCGCTTCGCCTCGGCGACATACGCGTTACCGGGGCCGACGATGCGGTCCACCTTCGCGATGCGCGCCGTGCCATAGGCCAGCGCCGCCACGGCCTGCGCCCCGCCGATGCGGTATATCTCGCTCACCCCGGCGAGTTGCGCCGCCGCCAGCACCAGCGGATTGAGCACCCCGCCCGGCGTGGGAACACACATGGCGATGCGCCCGACCCCTGCGACCTTGGCCGGGATGGCGTTCATCAATACCGAGGAAGGATAGGACGCCTTGCCGCCGGGCACATAAATGCCGACAGCGTCCAGAGCGCCCCAGCGCATGCCGAGTTTGGCCCCGGTCGCGTCGGAGAGGCTGATATCGCTGGGTAGCTGCGCGCGGTGAAACGCCTCGATCCGTGCGGCGGCGAGCGCCAGGGCGTCGCGCAGTTGCGCGGAAATCCCGCCGCTGGCGGCGGCGATTTCGTCCGGTGAGACGCGCAGTGTCTCAGGCGTAAGATCCACCCGATCGAATTTCTTGGTATACGAAATGACCGCCTCATCACCAAAGGCGCGCACCTCGGCGATAATCCCGCGCACGACCTCGCCGACCTCGGCCTCAAGCGTGGCGCGCGACAACAGCGCGTCCAAGGCGGTGACAAAATCGCCTTGCAGGGTGGAGAGGCGCTTCATGGCGTCAGAGCCTTGCGGAACTTCTCGATCCAGGCGGAAATCTCGTCCGGCCGGGTCTTTAGGGCGATACGGTTGACGATGAGCCGCGAGGAGACATGGGCGATCAGGTCGGTTTCGACAAGGCCGTTGGCTTTGAGTGTGCTGCCGGTCTGCACCAGATCGACGATCAACCGCGACAGCCCGAGCCCTGGCGCCAGCTCCATAGAGCCGTTCAGCGCCACGATCTCGGCCTGCACGCCCTTGGCGGCAAAATGTTTCTTGGCGACATTGGGATACTTGCTGGCGACCCGGATGCGCGATTGCCGATTAAGATCGGTCTGCCCGGCCTCGTCGCGCGGCTCGGCAACCGAGATGCGGCACTGGCCGATACCCAGATCCAGCGGGGCGTAAACCTCGGGATAGTCGAACTCCATCAGCACATCGCCGCCGCAAATGCCGATCTGCGCCGCGCCGAAGGCGACGAAGGTGGCGACATCGAAGGAGCGCACGCGGATTACGTCCAACTCGGGATGGTTGGTCGGAAAACGCAGCCGCCGGCTTGACTCGTCGGCATAATCGCCCGCCGGTTCAATACCGGCGCGAGACAGCAGCGGCGCGCATTCATCGAGGATACGGCCTTTAGGGAGGGCAAGGACAATCGACATGGCGGGGGGATTACCACCCAATGCCAAACGAGGAAAGGAAGGAAACGGCCGTGGCGCCCAGGCCGCCCCACCAGAACAGCGCATCCCCTCGGTCCGGTGGGGCGAGATCCGAGCGTGGCGCATTTTTGGCGCATTCAGGCGTTGCGCCGGGGCATCTAAGGGGGCGTCGTCGAGAAACGGCTTCCAACTCGTCAGCACCATCAGGGCGGGGGGTAGGCTAGCCGCGGAGACTTGCACTATGCTCGGCCCGGCAGAAAAATAAAGGACAGCGGAGTTGCGGGAAATTCGACCTCTGACCGCGATTCGCGGTGTTGCGGCGCTGTGGGTGGTAATGGAACATTTTACCCAGCATTATCGCCATCCGCATCTCGGTCCGTTCTCGAAAATTTTACTCCTGGGGTTTGCCGGGGTCGATATCTTTTTTGTGCTGAGTGGCTTCATTTTAACCGCGGTGTATCTGGAGCTGAAGCTCGCGGGTCTGAGGGACTTCGCGCTGAGGCGGATTTTGCGGATCTATCCGCTGCATCTCGCGGTGCTGGTGGTCATTATGGCGCTGGGCAGTGTCTCCATCGCCTGGCAGTTCAACGCGGTTTGGTGGCGCAATCTTCCGGCGGTGGCGCTACTGTTGCAACCTTATCTCGGCCTTGACCGGGATCTGTGGAACTCGCCGTCATGGTCGGCGGGGGTCGAGCTATCCTGCTATCTGCTGTTTCCACTGGCGCTTGTTCTGCTGCGCCGGTTGCCGGTTGTGGCGCTACTCTTGTTGGTGGCGGCGGCGGGGTATGGGGAATGGCAGGTTCAGGTGCATGACGCTGGCACGTGGACAGGATTTCCCAGTGTT
>DAOMCN010000064.1:4826-8672 GCA_035427885.1 Acidocella sp.
GAGCGGGTTTGGGTTGGGCATGGCTGTTGGTTTGGTTTCCACCCGCTTGACCCTGCCGCGGCGCTGGGCGGTGACGGGCGAAGTGCTGGCGATGGTGGCGCTGGGCTGGGCTTGCGTAGATTACGACGTCATGCTGGTGCCGTTGGCGGCGGCGGCGTTGATCTGGATGCTGCGCCACGAGGCTGGGCCGGTGGCGCGCCTGCTTAGCGGGCGGGTTCCGGTCTATCTGGGTGAGATTTCGTTCTCGATTTACCTCGTGCATATGCCGCTTCTGCGGGTTTACCAGGCCGCTTGGCCGGTGCAGCGGCATACGCCGTTGAGTCCGATGTTCGTGAGCCGGGAGATGCTATATTTCGTGCTGCTGTTTGCCCTGGCGAGCCTGGCGTATCGCTTCATCGAGCATCCGGCGCGGCAGCTTGGGCGTGGCGGAAGGCGGGTTCTGGCAAGGGTGCCCGCTTAGAGCGATATCCGGTTAAGTTGAACCCGAAGGTTTACCTTAACCGGATGAAACTGCGCGCCAAAATAGAGTTGGAGCGTTTCCGTGTGAGTGGAAAACGAGCTAGCGGATACGTTCGATCCGCGCTCCGCAGGCTTTCAGTTTTTCCTCTACTGATTCGTAACCACGGTCGAGATGATAGACGCGGCTGATCGTGGTTTCGCCTTCCGCCGCCAGGGCGGCGAGCACCAGGGAGAAGGAGGCGCGCAGGTCGGTTGCCATGACCTGGGCGCCTGAGAGTTTTTTTACCCCGCGGATGATCGCCGAGGAGCCGTGGGCGTTGATGCGCGCGCCCATGCGGTTGAGTTCGGGGACGTGCATGAAGCGGTTCTCAAAAATGGTTTCCGTGACCATCGAGGCGCCCTCGGCGACGCACATCAGTGCCATGAATTGGGCCTGCATATCCGTCGGGAAACCGGGGAAGGGTTCGGTCACCACGTCCACGCCGTGCAGGCCGTTGGCACGCTCGACCCAGAAGCCGTTTTCGGCGGGGGTGATCTTGACGCCGGCTTCGGTCAGGACGCTGAGGACTGCGCCCAGGTCTTCCGCGCGGGCGTTCTCAAGTAAAATTTTGCCGCCGGTGATGGCGGCGGCGCAGGCGTAGGTGCCGGTCTCGATGCGGTCGGGCAGGATGGCGTGTTTGGCGCCGTGCAGGGATTTTTGTCCCTCGATCACCAGCGTATCCGTGCCGATGCCCTGGATGTTGGCGCCCATCGCGATCAGGCAGGTGCAGAGGTCGATGATTTCCGGCTCGCGGGCGGCGTTTTTCAGGGTGGTCGTGCCGTCGGCCAGGGCTGCGGCCATCAGCAGGTTTTCGGTGGCGCCGACGGAGACGAAGGGGAAGACGATGGTGGCGCCGTGCAGCCCGGATGGGGCGGTGGCGTCGATGTACCCGGCGTCGAGCTTGATTGTGGCGCCCATCGCTTCCAGGCCCTTGAGGTGCAGGTCCACTGGGCGGGTGCCGATGTTGCAGCCGCCGGGCAGAGAGACGCGGGCTTCCCGGACGCGCGCCAGCAGCGGGCCCAGGACCAGGACTGAGGCACGCATTTTACTGACGATGTCGTAGGGGGCCTCGGTGTTGGTGATGTGTCCGCCCAGGCTCAGGATGCGGCCCTCAGCCTCTACCGCGATGCCATGCTGGGCCAGCAGCTCCGCCATCGTGGCGAGGTCGGCCAGCTTGGCGACGTTCGAAAGGATCAGCCGCTCATCGGTGAGCAGGCCGCAGGTCATCAGCGGCAAAGCGGCGTTCTTGGCGCCGGAGATGGGGATCGTGCCGGAGAGCGGCACGCCGCCGGTGATGCGAATCGAGTCCATGAATTACATCCTTGGCAGCGCGACGCCGCGCTGGCCCATATATTTGCCGGATTTGTCGGCGTAGGAGGTCTCGCAAGGCGCGCTGCCCTGGAGGAAGAGGAACTGGCAGATGCCCTCGCCTGCATAGATTTTGGCGGGTAGTGGGGTCGTATTGGAAATCTCGATCGTCACCTGGCCTTCCCATTCGGGCTCTAGCGGGGTCACGTTCACGATGATGCCGCAGCGCGCATAGGTCGATTTGCCCAGGCAGACGACCAGGATGTCGCGCGGGATGCGGAAATATTCGACCGTATGGGTCAGGGCGAAGCTGTTCGGCGGGATGATGCAGACCGGGCCGGTGCGGTCCACGAAGCTCGCCGGGTTGAAGTTCTTCGGGTCCACGACCGCCGAATCGACGTTGGTAAAAATTTTAAAATGATCCGAGCAGCGGGCGTCGTAGCCATAGGAGGACAGGCCGTAGGAGATCACGCCGTCGCGCTTCTGGGTCTCCACGAAGGGCTCGATCATCCCCGAGTCGTGGGCCTGTTGGCGGATCCAGTGGTCGGGCATTACGGGCATTTTTTTTCTCCTTGCGGCGCAGCAGGGGCGGGCGAGGCTGCGGCGGCGCGGGCCTGGGCCTTGCGGCGCAACAGGTTGGCGCGCAGAGCGGCGGCTTCCTGCGCGGCCTTGCGGGCTTTGCGGGCGGCGGCGGCGAGCTCAGCCTTGGTGGTCTGGGGGGGGGTCTGCGGCATGGCCCTACAAGCCGCGCTACGGCTTTCACGTCAAGGCCTGTTGCGTCTCGCGGCGGGTGGCGATATAGGGCGCGCACCGCGTGTCTGCTGTCATAGCTCAGGGGTAGAGCACTTCATTGGTAATGAAGAGGTCCTGGGTTCAATTCCCAGTGACAGCACCAGCGGGGTTGAAACGTTGCGCCGGTTGGTTTAGTCACCCCCGGCAGAGTGCCCAAGTAGCTCAGTTGGTAGAGCATGCGACTGAAAATCGCAGTGTCACTGGTTCGATTCCGGTCCTGGGCACCATTTCCTCTCAAATTGTTTCAAAACCGCGAAAAACTCCCTTGCAGCGCGATTTATGCACTGGCCTTTTTTGCAGGTCATCGCTAGAAGTTTGCGGACATGTTCGGAGCCTGCAAGGGCGTGCTGCGGACGTTTGGAGGCAAATCACAGGCTTGGTGTTCAAATCCGGGTCACAGGAAGAAGGCTATCACGATGTCGAAAGCATTTATTGCTGAAGTTATTCAGAATTCCGCCGAGATCACCGGCGTCGCGGCGAATCGCGCCGCTGCCGATCTGATCGAGGCAATCGTTAAGGAGATGAAGAAGAACGGGAAGTTTACCTTGCCGAGCTTCGGGACCTTTACCGTGCGCAAGACCAAGGCCCGCAAGGGCGTGAACCCGCGTACCGGCGAAGAGATCAAGGTGAAGGCCGGCAAGACCGTGCGCTTCAAAGCCTCGCCTTCGCTGAAGAAGATGGTGTGAACCGCTAACGCGTTCCGTCACGCAACAGCCCGGTATTTGCCGGGCTGTTCGTTTTTCTGGCCGCCGGCGAGTCGCCCAGCAGGGTGGTGAGTTGGCCGAGCAAGGAAGTGGTTGTTTTTTTGAAAAAAAAGAACCAAAAAACCTTTCTTAATTAGATGACGGTGTAACCCGCAGCACCAGGGAGCAAAAGTTTTTGTGCGCTTTTTTTAAAAAGCGCTGCTTAAATATCCACTTCCTGCACACTTCCTGCATTTTCCTGAATAAATTGGAATCTCAATTCCGGGCGTTTGCCCATCAGGCTCTCCACCATCGTCGAGGTTTCAGCCCGGCTTTCCGGTGCCGCGACGATTCGCAGCAGCGTGCGCTTGGCGGGATCCATCGTGGTGTCCTTCAGCATCGCGGGCGGCATTTCGCCCAAGCCTTTGAACCGGCTGACCTCGATCTTCTGCGATGTCTTCAGCGATTTCACGATCCGCTCGCGCGCCGCGTCATCCATCGCATAGACGCTTTTTGCACCTTGGGTGATGCGGTAGAGCGGCGGCTGTGCGAGGAAGACATGGC
>DAOMCN010000065.1:0-8627 GCA_035427885.1 Acidocella sp.
GCTTCACGTCTGGGAGACGTTGGGACCGAGGTCCCAGCCCGGCCCCGAAGGACCGAACGATATCCGGCTCGCACCAGATGTGTTGTATATAAGCCACAACAAAAATTTTTTTAAGTGTTAAAAGCGTAATACCTGCTATTCGCTGGTAACAGCCTGTTACCGCCCCCGCACAAAACGGCAGGATTTCTGGCTTTACCCCTTGGTTGTGTTACGCTCCGCAATACAACTTACCAAAAAGTCACGAAAAACCGAGACTCGTTTGGAGTTTCTAAGCTCCTCCGGGTACACAAAATACATATCTACAGTCGGTTTCTTGATCTCCGGCAGCAGCGAAACCAGTCCTGTCTGGTCCTGCACCAGGTAATCGGGCACCGTGCCGATCCCCACCCCGGCGCGGATACAAACCAGCATCGCCTGGAGCGAGTTGACCTCCAACACCCCTCGGCGCGGCGTTCCGTCCTTGCGCCCGACCTCGGCCAGCCAGTTGACATCCATCACCGGCGGCTTGCGGTCGCCAAAGAGGATGAGCTTGTGGTTATCGAGATCTTCTAGCTTCTCGGGCGTGCCGTATGTCTTGAGATATTCCGGCGAGGCCCAGATCTGGCTGCGGATTTCGCCGAGATGGCGCTGCACCAGATCCGGCTGGCGTGGTGGGTGCATCCGGATCGCGACATCCGCCTCGCGCATCGCCAGGTCCAACTCGGTATCATCGAGCAACAGCGACACAGTGACATCCGAGTGCTGCGCGAGGAAATTCTTTAACCTCGGCGCCAACCACGCGACGCCGAAGCTGTGCGTCGTCGTCACTTTCAGCCGTCCCGCTGGTTTTTCCTTGCTTTCCGCCAGCAGCGCCTCGGTCATCGCGAGCTTAGCGAAAACCTCACGCACGGTACGATTCAGCGCCTCGCCCTGCTCGGTGAGGATCAGCCCGCGCGCGTGGCGATGGAACAGCGGCACGGAGAGCGCCTCCTCCAGCGCCGAAATCTGGCGCGACACCGCCGACTGGCTGAGATTGAGCGTATCCCCGGCATGGGTAAAGCTTCCCGCCTCGGCGACCGCGTGGAAAACCCGCAGCTTGTCCCAATCCATTTTCTGTCCGGTCATTTATGCAGCCTCGCTGACGTGAAGCGGAATGTTGCTCAAAAACTTCTCTGCTTCCAGAGCCGCCATGCAGCCGGTCCCCGCTGCGGTCACTGCCTGGCGGAAAACCTTGTCCTGGACATCGCCCGCGGCGAACACGCCGGGAACCGAAGTCGCCGTGCTGCCCGGCGTCGTGACGATATAACCTTCCGCATCCGTTGCCACCTGGCCCACGAAAAGCGCCGTGGCGGGCAAATGGCCAATAGCGATGAACACGCCATCCACCTCGATCTGCTGCATCGCCCCGGTCTTAACGTTCTTCAACCGCGCACCGTTCACCACTGCAGGCGTGCCCCCGCCCAGGATCTCGTCCAGCGTATGGTCGAACACGACAGTAATCTTTGGATTGGCGAAAAGACGATCCTGCAAGACCTTCTCGGCACGGAAAGTATCTCGCCGGTGGACAAGGGTCACATGGCTGGCATGGTGGGTCAGGTACAGCGCTTCTTCCACTGCCGTATTACCGCCGCCGATCACGGCGACCTTCTTGCCGCGATAGAAAAATCCATCGCAAGTGGCGCAGGCCGAAACCCCGGCGCCCTGATACGCGGCTTCCGAGGGCAGCCCCAGCCAACGCGCCTGCGCACCGGTCGCGATCACCACCGCATCGGCGACATATTCGACGCCGCCGTCGGACCACGCGCGGAACGGCCGGGCTGAGAAATCGACCCGGGTGATCAGGTCATAGACCATCTCGGTCCCGGCGTGCTCAGCCTGCTTGGCCATCTGCTCAACCAGCCACGGGCCTTGCACGACCTCAGCGAATCCGGGGTAATTTTCCACATCAGTGGTAATGGTAAGCTGCCCGCCGGGCTGCAGCCCGGCCACCATCACCGGGGCAAGATTCGCCCGCGCCGCATAGATCGCAGCCGTGTAGCCCGCAGGGCCCGCGCCGATGATCAGGATTTTGGTTTTCTTTACCTCAGCCATCTCGATAAAACGTCCATATTATATTTGAAAATCAACATATCCGCTGACTCGCCGCCGATACAAGCGGGCGGCGCGGCTATTTTTAACTTTCCCTGCCCCCTTGGCGCAAAATCAAATCTACCCTAGCCAAATTGATCCACGCAATTATATTGCGCAAGATACCCAACTTTCCGCGGAACCCCAAATGCCCTCCCCAAAGCCCACCGAACCCGAACCGCTGAGCCTCGACGAGATCGACCGCAAGATCCTCGCCGAGTTGCAAGAGGACGGGCGCATGACCAACGTGGAGCTAGCCCGCCGCGCCGGGATTTCGCCCCCGCCCTGTCTGCGCCGTGTACGCCGTCTCGAGGAGGCGGGCTACATCCAAGGCTACCGCGCCCAGACGGACGGCCATAAACTCGGCTGGCAGATTACTTTTTTTGTTATCGTCGGGCTGGAGAGCCAGAAACAGGCCGTGCTCAACGGCTTCGAAAGCCTGGTGGCAAACTGGCCAGAAGTGCGCGAATGCCACATGATCCGGGGCGGTGGAGACTTCCTGCTCAAACTCGTCGCGCGCGACGCCGCGCATGAGAACCAACTCACCGCCCGCCTCACCGCCGCAGGCCACGTCGCCAAGGTGCAAACCCTGCAAACCATCCGCACCAGCCGTGCCTTGTCTGGCGTACCTATGGACCGTCTCAATGGTTGATTTTCTGATCCTGCTCGCAGCCCTGTTGGTGGACCTCGCCTGCCGGTTCTACCCGGCGCATCTGCCGTATTTTTTCCCCTTCATCTTCAACCCAGTCGAATTTCTTGGCTGCTGGTTCGTGCTGCGCTGGTATCTTCGCGGGCTTGGACGCATCACGCCCGAGCGCCGCCCCGGCCGGGTCCGCCAGAGCTTCTTTCTGGCTGGGCTGGCCGCGATTTACTTCGTCCTGCAGACCCATTTTGAATATATCTCGCAGCACATGTTCTTCCTCAACCGCATCCAGGCGGTCACCATCGGCATGCTCGCCCCCTTCGGCATCGCCATTGGCGACATGGGCGAGGTTCTTGCCCTGGGCCTTCCCGGCTGGGCCGCAAGCTACCGCCCCGGCCCGGTTTTGCGCCGCATCGGACTTATCCTGACCCACCCCCTGCCCGCGATGGCCATCTTCGTCCTCACCACGGATATCTGGCTCATCCCCAACATCGATTTCGACGCGATGCTCAACCCGCTGCTCTATGCGGTAATGAACCTATCGTGCCTCGCAGGCGGGCTGCTGTTCTGGCTGGTCGTATTGGACCCGCGCCCCAAACCCCCGGCTCGCTATTCCTATCTCGCCCGCGCCGCCTCGGGCTTTCTTGTCATGTTCCCGCAAATCGCCGTCGGCGCGTACATCGCCCTCACAACGCAGGATCTCTACAGTTTCTACAACATCTGCGGCAGGCTTATCCCCACCATCAGCCCGGCTTACGACCAACTCCTCGGCGGCATGATCCAGTGGATTCCCCCAGGCATGATGAACACCGCCGCCCTGATCATCAGCCTGAACGCCCTGCGCCTGTCCGATATCGCGGCGGAAAAGACCTTTGTTGTGCCTGCGGGCGCAAAAATCTACGAAGCCAAATGGACGGGCCGGTGACAAGCTGAACGGTTGGGCCTAATCCGCTCCCCAGTTTCCACATTCCTGGGAAGGGTGAAAAAGATGGACTCGATCGAAAAATCGCGCATTCAGGACAGCCGCATGCGCGCGAAAGTCATGAGCGCCCAAGCCGCCGCGGAGCTCATCACCTCAGGCAGCACCGTTGGCATGAGCGGCTTTACCGGTTCGGGTTATCCAAAAGCCGTCCCCCTGGCCCTCGCCGCGCGAATGGACGCGGAACACGCCGCGGGCAATCAATTCCGCCTGCGCGTCTGGACCGGCGCCTCGACCGGGCCAGAGCTGGACGGCGCGCTCGCCAAGGCGGACGGCATCGAGTTCCGCCTGCCCTATAACTCCGATCCCATCGCCCGCGAGAAAATCAACAAAGGCGAGATGGAATATTTCGACATGCATCTCAGCCAGGTCGCACCGATGGCATGGCAAGGCTTCCTTGGCCCCCTCGATACCGCCGTGGTCGAAATCACCGGCATTCGCGCGGACGGCTCGCTGATCCCGTCCTCCTCGGTCGGCAACAACAAAACCTGGCTCGACCGCGCCGATAAGGTGATCTTAGAGGTCAACCGCTGGCAAAACCTGGCGCTGGAGGGCATGCACGATATCTACTACGGCACCGCCCTGCCGCCGAACCGCGTGCCGATCCCGCTGATCCGCCCGGACGACCGCATCGGCCAGGACACCCTGCGCTGCGACCCGGAAAAGATCGTCGCCATTGTTGAGACTGACGCCCCAGACCGCAACCTTCCCTTCTCCCCCCCGGACGACGCCGCCAAGGCGATCGCCGGGCACCTGATCGAGTTTTTCCGCTTCGAGGTTGCCAAGGGCCGCCTCCCCGCCTCGCTCCTGCCGCTGCAATCTGGCGTCGGCAATATCGCCAACGCCGTGCTCTCCGGCCTGCTCGACACACCTTTCGAGAACATGACCTCCTACACGGAAGTCATCCAGGACGGCATGCTCGACCTTCTGAACGCGGGCAAGCTGCGCATGGCCTCGGCCACCGCCTTCTCGCTCAGCCCGGACGCTGCTTTGGCCGTCAACGCAAACATGAAATTCTACCGCGACAAGATGATCCTGCGCCCGCAGGAAATCAGCAACCACCCGGAGCTGATCCGCCGCCTCGGCTGTCTCGCCATGAACGGCCTGATCGAAGCCGACATCTTCGGCAATGTGAATTCCACCCACGTCATGGGCTCGCGCATCCAGAACGGCATCGGCGGCTCGGGCGACTTCGCCCGCAACGCCTATGTCTCGATCTTCATGACTCCCTCGACGGCCAAAGGCGGCAAAATCTCGGCCATCGTGCCGCAGGCGTCGCATGTTGATCACATCACCCAGGACGTCCAAGTCATCGTTACCGAACAAGGCCTCGCCGATTTGCGCGGCCTCTCGCCGAAACAACGCGCCGAAGTCATCATCGAAAACTGCGCCCACCCGGACTACAAACCCCTCCTGCGCGACTATTACCGCCGCGCCCGGATCAGCTCTTACGGCCAACAATCCCCAAGCCTCCCTGGCGAAGCCCTGTCGTGGCATCAGCGCTTCATCGATACCGGCTCGATGCGGTTCTAGAGTGCAATGGCATCAGCCTAGCCCACGTTGCGGGTTAGTCTGATGCCTGAGTCACCCTCTAGAATTCGTTCCAGCTTTCCTGCGACGTATGGGTGGTGGCAAGGGCTCGGGGCCTGGGGGCGTGGACTGGGATGCGCGATTGTTTAGGGCTTTGTGGCGCGGCACGGGATTTTTGTTGCCCGGTTTGAAACTGGTTGACGAGACGGGCGAGTTCGCCGGCCTCTTGAGAGAGGCTATGACTGGCGGCCGTGGTTTGCTCGACCATTGCGGCGTTTTGTTGCGTGACCTGGTCCATTTGGTTCATGGCTTCGTTGACCTGGGCAAGTCCGGTTGCCTGTTCCTGCGCCGTGCTGGAGATTTCGTGGCTTAAGATATTGAGCTGGGCGATTTGCGTGGCGATGCGCTCAAGCGCCATCCCGGTCTCCCCGACGAGTCTCACCCCCGCTTCAACCTGCGCGCCCGAGGTTGAGATCAGGGCTTTGATTTCCTTGGCGGCATCGGCGGAACGCTGCGCCAACGCGCGCACTTCGGTGGCAACGACAGCAAACCCCCGTCCCGCATCGCCAGCACGCGCTGCTTCAACGCCCGCATTAAGCGCCAGCAAGTTGGTCTGAAACGCGATTTCGTCGATCACGCCGATGATATTGCTGATCTGACGTGATGACGCCTCGATCTTGCTCATCGCCGCGACGGTATCGCGTACGACCTCGCCCGAGCGTTCCGCTTCGGCCTGCGTGCTGGCGACAACCTTGCTGGACTCGTTGGCGCCCTCTGCGGTTTTGCGCACGGTGGTGGTGATTTCGTTAAGCGAAGCGGCGGTTTCCTCAAGGGTTGCCGCCTGTTGCTCTGTGCGCCGGGCAAGGTCGTCCGAGGCCTGGGTGATTTCCCCGGCTCCCGCACTCACCGCCTGGGTATTATTGGCGATGGCGCGCATTGTTTCCTGCAATTTATCCAGGGCAACGTTGAAATCACCGCGCAGTTTTTCGTAATCCTGGCTGAACGGCGTATTCAATCGGAAAACAAGATCGCCCGCGGCCAGCTTTGCCAACGCGTCCGCCAGTGCGTCCACCACGCCACGCTGGCGGGCAAGAATTTCTTCGCGAATGGTTTCAGCCTGCTGTCGTTGCTGTTCGGTATCGCGTTCGGCGGCAATCTTGGCCAGCGCAGTTTCGCGAAATGTGTGCATCGCCTTGGTCATCCGGCCAACACAATCGCCATAGGTGGTGAATTGGATCGCGGTATTGAGATCGCCCGCTGCCAGCGCCTCCATCCGTTCAACGGTGCTCACATAAGGCCCTGCGATTGCCTCACGCAGCACGCCCCCGAGCCAAAGAGTCCCGCCCACCACGAGAAGCAGCCCACCCCCCGCGGCCAGCGGGGAGAGCAGCGCCAGAAACCCGCAAGCCCCTCCCAGCGTGACCAACCCGGCCATCATCCAGAATACCGCTTTCAGCTTCTGCCGAATTGGAGCAACTTCGCGTATCCAATGCAACACTTCATCTCTCCTCATTCCGTAACGAGAGAGCTACAAAATCTTACTTAACGCTTCCTCAAGACTATTGATTAAGCCGCCGTCCCGCCAACCGTCAGCCCGGACATTTTCATCGCCGGCTGCCCGACGCCGACGGGCACGCCCTGTCCGTTCTTGCCGCAGGTGCCGACGCCCGGGTCAAGCGCGAGATTGTTGCCGATCATCTCGACATGAGTAAGCGCGTCCGGCCCGTTGCCGATCAGTGTCGCCCCTTTGACCGGCGCGCCGACCTTGCCGTCCTCGATCAGGTACGCCTCGGACGCCGAGAAGACGAACTTGCCCGAGGTAATATCAACCTGCCCGCCGCCGAAGTTGACCGCGTAAATCCCACGCTTGACCGAGCGGATCATCTCCTCCGGGCTCGCATCGCCCTCCAGCATGATTGTATTGGTCATGCGCGGCATCGGCGAATGCGCATAGGATTGCCGCCGTCCGTTGCCGGTGGGCCGCATGTTCATCAGCCGCGCATTCTGCCGGTCCTGCAGGAAGCCGACCAGGATGCCATCATCGATCAACGTGGTGCGCGAACTGGGCGTGCCCTCGTCATCAACCGTGATCGAACCCCGCCGCCCGGCCAGCGTCCCGTCATCGACAACCGTAACCCCCTTGGAGGCGATGCGGCTGCCCATCAACCCTGAGAACGCCGAAGTCTGCTTACGGTTAAAATCCCCTTCGAGCCCGTGCCCGATCGCCTCATGCAGCAAAATCCCAGGCCACCCCGCGCCAAGCACAACCGGCATCTCTCCCGCCGGTGCGGGAATACTCTCCAGGTTGACCGCCGCCTGCCGGATCGCTTCATGCACCGCCGCCCGCCAATACGCCGGATCGACCAACGGCGTGTAGGAGCTGCGCCCGCCGCCCCCCTGCCCGCCGGTTTCGCGCCGGCCGTCCTGCTCCAGCACCACCGAGACATTCAGCCGCACCAAGGGCCGCAAATCCGCGATCCGCCCACCATCGGCGCGCAAAATCTCAACCGCCTGCCACTCGCCCGCAATGCTCGCCATGACCTGCACGACCCGCCTATCCGCCGCCCGCGCATAGGCGTCGATCTCAAGGAGCAAATCCGCCCGCGTGACGAAGGGCATCTCCGCCAGCGGATTGATCCCGGCATAAAGCGCCGCCCCCGCCGCGGCAGGTCCGGCGGCGGTGAGCGAATGTTCCATCGCCTTTGCCGCCTTGATCGTCGCCGCCGCGCGCGCCAGCGCCGCGTCCGAAATCTCGCCCGCATGCGCGTAGTAGCTGGCATCCCCCAGCACCGCGCGCAGGCCAAACCCTCGGCGCGTATCGAAGCTGGCCGAACGGATCCGCCTGTCCTCGAGGCTGATCATCTCGGATTCGCGGTATTCAAGGAACAACTCCCCATCATCCGCGCCCTCCGTGGCAGCGCCAACGTGCCGTGCCGCGACCACCGGGTCGAGCCCGCTCGCACCGTGGAAAAGTGTCTCGGTCGTCTTCAGCGCTTCGCTCATCATTCCGCTCCTTGGGCCGCAAGCGGCACCACAACCCTTTGCCCGCCCATCGCCCCGCGCAACCCATGCCGCGTAGCGACGGCGGTGGCAAACAGCAGCACCGCGTTCAATTCATGCACATAGCCCAGCTCCACCGCGCCCAGCACGATGGTCGCCATGCCTAACAGATATTGTACCGAGACAAACAACGCCAAGAGCAAAAACCGATCCCGTACCCCAGGCGGCAGCTCGGCGCGTAGACCGAGCACGGCGCTCGTCAACACCGTCAGCGCCGTCAGCGTCGCGATCAGCCGATGACAGAACTGCACCGTGGCCTGGTTGATGATGAAATTGACCCAGAAGGGGTGAAAATTAAACATCCCCGGC
>DAOMCN010000066.1:0-1393 GCA_035427885.1 Acidocella sp.
ATGCCGGGTGGTGTGGCAGGGGCGCAGCTATAATGGCTGCCCCCTATGCCGATCTGCCGCTCAATGGGGAGGTGATTCTATTAAGCTTTCCGTAATTGAAGACAGCGCGGCATCGTTCCGAGCAGGGCCAAGGAAATAAGAGAGCTGGCCCATCATTCCCTATACGTCCGACAGGAATGTTGGATAAGATTTCCAAGGTCGCCTGGAGAAAACGGAAGCGGGAGGTCGGCGGCGAGATCACCGGCGTCGCCGCGAGCACAAGCCCCCCCACAACCAGCGCCACCAGCGCCACGCGCCGAAGCTGCGCGACAAACATCGCCACCAGCACCAGCCCCAGCACCACATCTGCCGTCGGCATACGCTGCCCGATAAGCACAGAAGTCGCGACCCCCAGCACCGCCAGCCCCACCCCGGCGAGACGTTGCCAGTTCCGCCCCCGGCCATAAAGCCACATCACCGGCGGCAGCAGGGCGACAAAGAGCAGATGCCCATAAACCGCCCCGGCCCGAGGCTTGAAGAACGGCCCGGTCAACGCGCCGTCCGCCCAGCGCGGATCGCCGAAAACATTATGCCCGGTGAGATATTGCTGCCAGCTCTCAACCCCAATCCAAAGACAAGAGAGCGCCAGCGCAACCCACAACGTCCGCCGCGCCGCCTCCGTGGTCAGCACCCAGCTTTGCAGCGCCACGGCAAAGAGAAGCAGCCGGATGACAACGAACGCCTGCAAGAAGCCCAGCGTCCACCCCGCCGTCACCAGCCCGATCCCCGGCAGCGGCAGCGAACAGACCATGAGCCACCCCCACCAGAGCAGCGCCAGGACAAACCATCCCTGCCGCGCCCAGGCAAAATTCTGTTCCCGCACCATGACGGCCAGAAACAGAATATCGGTCGCCGCAATGCAGATTTCCGCAAGCACAAAGGCGTGCAACAACCCCAACGGCACCAGCAGCGCTGCAATCAGCGCCACGCGCCTCGGGTTGGTTCGCCGCAGAGGGTTCAAGAACTTCATGCCCCTTCTCTGCCAGCCCATCGCCCCGGCTGACAAGCGAGGGCAATGGGCATCCCCTCAGGCCTTGACGGCGACGTAAGACCCCGGCGCATCCTCCAGCGCCTTGAACTTGCCTTTCCCAGGAATACGAGCCGGAACCTGGGTTTTATCAAAGCTGGTGACCCAGCGCTGCCAATCGGCCCACCACGACCCGGCGACCTCGGTGGCGTCTGCAAACCATTCATCCGGGGTCGCAGGTAACGAATCATTCACGAAATGATTATACTTGCCGCCTTCGGGCGGGTTCACCACCCCGGCAATATGCCCCGACGCCGCAAGCACAAAGCGCACCGGCCCGCCAAACAGCTTCGCCCCCTTATACGTGCTGGTCCACGGCGCGATATG
>DAOMCN010000066.1:1403-6815 GCA_035427885.1 Acidocella sp.
ACCGGAATATCGATCTGGCGCAGATCGACCGGCTTGCCCTTCATCGTAATCCCACCCGGCTGCGCCAGCAGGTTCTTCTGGTACATGTTGCGCAGATAGAAGGAGTGCATGGCGGGCGGCATGCGCGTCGCATCCGAGTTCCAGTACAAAAGGTCGAAGGGAAACGGCTCCTTGCCGAGCAGGTAATTGTTGACGACAAAGCTCCAGATCAGATCATTGGCGCGCAACATGCTGAACGTGCTGGCCATCTCGCCGCCTTCGAGGTAGCCGCGCTTGTGCATCTTCTCTTCGAGGCTGCTGAGCTGCTCCTCGTCGATAAACACGCCGAGTTCCCCAGCATCGGTAAAATCGGTAAGCGTGACGAAGAACGTCGCGGATTTGATCCGCGTATCGCCCACCTGCTTCATATACCCCAGCGTCGCCGCGAGCAGCGTGCCACCCAGACAGTAGCCAATGGCGTTGACCTCGTTCTTGCCGGTGATCTTCTCGATCGCGTCGAGTGCGGCGAGCGCGCCCTCGGCCATGTAATCATCGAAATTCTTGTCCGCCAGCTTCTCGTCGGGGTTGACCCAACTCACCATGAACACGGTATGCCCCTGGGAGACGAGGTAGCGCACCAGCGAATTCTTCGGCCGCAGGTCAAGAATATAAAATTTATTGATCCACGGCGGGAGGATCAGCAGCGGTCTGGCCAGCACGTTCTCGGTCGTGGGCGAATACTGGATGAGTTGCATCAGCGCGTTCTGATACACCACCTTGCCCTCCGAAACGGCGATATTCTCGCCCACCTTGAAGGCCTCGGTATCGGTCATCTTAATCCGCAGATTGCCGCGCCCCTCCTCAAGATCGCTGAGCAAGTTGCTGAGCCCCTTCACGAGGTTCTCGCCGCCCGATTCGCGGGTCTTGCGCAGCACTTCCGGGTTGGTCAGAGCAAAGTTGGAGGGGCTGAGCGCGTTGATGAACTGACGCGCATAAAAATCCACCTTCTGCGCCGTCTTCGGCTCCAGCCCGTCCACATTGGAGACGACATCGTTGATATAGCGGGCCGAGAGCAGATAGGACTGCTTGATGAAATCAAAAATCTCGTTCTGCTTCCACGCCGGATCGGCAAAGCGCTTGTCCTTGGGGTCGCCCTCGATGACGGGCGCGCGCTCATGGCCGATCATGCGCTGCGTTGTATGGTGCCACAGCGTCAGATAATCGCGCCAAAGCCCCATCTGCGCGGACACCATCTGCGCCGGATTGGCCATCAGCTTCGTCGTCATCTCAAGGAACGCGCCGCCGACATTGAGCGGATCGAGCGCCACCCCCTCCTTGGCCTGACGGCGCAGCCAGTCATTCACCAGCCGCTGTGAGCGCGCCGCGATATCGGTCATCGAGCGACCCAGCTTTTCCGGGTCCGGCAGCTTGATGTCGGGTTGTTCTGACACGGGGGGTTGAGACATGGCTTTCAGCGATCCTTTCCGTGGCGCCGGTTCTCGGGCAAACAGAGCTTGTCCGGCCGCGCCGGGTTTTTGATGACGGGGAAGTTGTTATGACGGGTCGGCGTTTTTCTGCTGCATTGTCAGCCTTATATGTTCTTGGCGCGGGTTCGTTCCTGGCCGGATGTTCCTATCCGATCGGTTTGTACCATAGTCTGGAAGGTGGCGCGATTGCGCAAAACCGGCAAGCCCCTCCGGGATCAAATCTGCCCTACCCAAACCTGGCGGACGTCCCCGCCGCCCCGCCAACCGCGCCCGGCGCCTGGGCCAATATCTCGGCGCAGGCGCATAACGGCAGCACCGGCGTCTCCCCCGCTTCCCCCAGCGCGCTCGCTGGTCTGCAACTGCCAACCGCCGCCCCGCCGCCGCCTCTGGCCGAACCCGCAACAGCGCAGCGTCCAGCGCCCGCCCCCGCCCCCGCCCCCGCCCCCGCCCCCGCCCCCGCGCGCCGGGCCAACGGCGCGCCGCTCGCCCTCGCCTTCCCACCTGGCTCCGCCGTACTCCCCTTTGCCGACCTCGCTGCCATAAAAAATCTTAGCGCCGAGCGCGGCCCGGCGCATATCCTGGCTGGCGGCTTCGGCGAGGGCGCCTTGCCGCTCGCCATCGCCCGCGCCCGCCGCCTGGCCAACGCGCTAACCGCCGCGGGCGTGCCCGCGGACATGATTCGCCTGACCGCAAGCGCCGCTGGTTCTGGCGGCTTCGTGCAATTGGTATATTAAGCAGCAACAACCAACCCCGCCCTTCAACCCGAGAGTCCCGAGTACCCAATGACCGAAGAGTTCCACCGCATCCGCCGCCTGCCGCCCTATGTCTTTGCCGAGGTTAACGCCGCCAAAGCCAAAGCCCGGGCCGCCGCAGAGGACATCATCGATCTCGGCATGGGCAACCCGGACAGCCCAACTCCGGCGCATATTGTGGCCAAGCTGGTGGAGACCGTGCAGGACCCGCGCAGCCATCGTTACTCGACCAGCAAAGGCATCCCCGGCCTGCGCCGCGCCCTCGCCAGCTATTACGACCGCCGCTTTGGCGTAAAGCTGAACCCGGAAACCGAGGTCATCGCGACTCTCGGCTCGAAGGAGGGCCTAGCCAACCTCTCCGCCGCGATCACCTCGCCCGGCGATACGATTTTGGTCCCAAACCCCTCCTACCCCATCCACCAGTTCGGCTTCATCATCGCAGGCGCCTCCGTGCGCTCGATCCCCGCCGAGCCGGGCGAAGAGATGCTCGCCGCAATCGACCGCGCGGTGCGCCACTCGGTGCCCAAGCCGACCGCGCTGATCGTCAACTTCCCCAGCAACCCGACCGCCTACATGGCCGATCTTTACTTCTACAAGGCGCTGGTGGCCCTGGCCCGCAAGAACGACCTCTTCATCATCTCCGACCTCGCCTATGCCGAGATCTATTTCGACGGCAACCCGCCGCCCTCCGTCCTCCAAGTCGAAGGCGCGAAGGACATCACCGTCGAGTTCACCTCGATGTCCAAAACCTATTCGATGCCCGGCTGGCGCATGGGCTTCGCGGCGGGCAACCCGCGCCTGATCACGGCGCTGACACGGATCAAATCCTACCTCGACTATGGCGCCTTCACCCCGATCCAGGTCGCCGCGACCGCGGCGCTGAACGGCCCGCAGGACTGCGTGGACGAAATGCGCGCCCTCTATAAGGAACGCCGCGACATCCTGATCAAAGGCCTGCACGCGGCAGGCTGGGACGTGCCCTCCCCCGCGGGCTCGATGTTCGCCTGGGCGCCGATCCCCGAGCGCTTCGCTCATCTGGGCAGCGTCGACTTCTCCAAGCTGCTGCTGGAAAAAGCCCAGGTCGCCGTCGCGCCCGGCATCGGCTTCGGCGAATACGGGGACAGCCATGTCCGCATCGCCCTGGTTGAGAACAACCACCGCCTGCGCCAGGCCTTGCGCAATATCCGTACCTTCCTCACCACCGATAACGCAGGCTCGCCCGCCGATGCCCCGGAGACCGAGAAATGAGCAATCCCTCCCCCTTGCGCGTCGGCATCGCCGGTCTTGGCACCGTAGGTGCGGGCGTCGTGCGCCTGCTCGCCGATAACGCCGCGCTGATTGCGGCCCGAGCCGGCCGCCCCATCACCGTCACCGCCGTCTCAGCCCGCAACAAAACCCGCGATCGCGGCGTCTCGCTGGCGGGACTTACCTGGCATGACGACCCGCTGGAGCTGGCGAGCGACCCGAATGTGGATGTCGTTGTCGAACTGATCGGCGGCTCGGACGGCCCGGCCAAGCGCTTGGCCGAGCGCGCGCTGGCAAACCGCCGCCCCGTCGTCACCGCCAACAAGGCCTTGCTCGCCGTCCACGGGGACGCCCTGGCCGTGGCGGCAGAGGCCGCACAGGTCACGCTGGCTTTTGAAGCCGCCGTCGCCGGGGGCATCCCGGTGATCAAATCCCTGCGCGAAGGCCTGAGCGCCAACCGCCTCTCGCGCGTCGCGGGCATCCTCAACGGCACCTGCAACTACATCCTGACCACCATGCGCGAAGAGGGCCGTGACTTTGCCGATGTCCTGGCCGACGCTCAGAGTCTCGGCTACGCCGAAGCCGACCCGGCCTTCGACATCGACGGGGTGGACACCGCCCACAAGCTGGCCATCCTCGCCGCCCTCGCCTTCGGCCAGAAGGTCGATTTCTCCGCTGTCCATATCGAGGGCATCCGCCACATCTCGGCGATCGACATCAGCTTTGCCGAAGAACTCGGCTACCGCATCAAGCTCCTCGGCATCGCCGAACAAACCGCCGAGGGCGTCTCCATGCGCGTCCACCCCGCGATGGTGCCTGCGCAAAAACTCCTCGCCGGTGTTGATGGCGTGTTCAACGCCGTGCTGCTGGAGGGGGATTTCTCCGGCCCCGTCTTCCTGCAAGGCCGGGGTGCGGGCGCGGGCCCGACCGCGAGCGCCGTCGTCGCCGACATCATCGACATCGCGCGCGGCGCCAATCTCCCCGTCTGGGGCGCTGCTCCGGCCAGCCTTGCCCATGACGGCGCAGTGCCCATCGCCCGGCATCGCGGCGCGTATTTCCTGCGCCTGATGGTGGTGGACCAGCCCGGCGTCCTCGCCGATGTGACCGCCATTCTGCGCGACCACGGCATCTCGCTCGAGTCCATGCTCCAACATGGCCGCAAACCCGGCGAGGCCGTGCCCATTGTCCTGGTCACGCATGAAACCAACGAGGCGGCGGTAGCCCAGGCCCTCCTGAGCATCGCCGCACTGGACGTTGTCCTCGACCCTCCAGCCATCATCCGCATCGAGCCCAAATAGCCAGAACAGGAACACCCATGCCCCAGCTTCGTCTTGGAGAAGTCTCCGACCGTAACCTCGCCCTCGAACTCGTGCGCGTGACGGAAGCCGCCGCCATCGCCGCCTCGCGCTGGATCGGCCGTGGCCGCAAGAACGACGCGGACGGCGCCGCCGTCGAAGCCATGCGCAAAGCCTTCGATACAGTGGCCATCTCTGGCACTGTGGTGATCGGCGAAGGCGAGATGGACGAAGCCCCGATGCTCTACATCGGCGAGAAGGTCGGCATGGGCGGCCCGGCGATGGACATCGCCGTGGATCCGCTGGAGGGCACCAACATCACCGCCAAGGGCGGCGCCAACTCGATCGCCACCGTGGCCTTGGCCGAACGCGGCAACTTCCTGCACGCGCCGGACATCTACATGGAAAAAATTGCCGTCGGCGGCGGCCTGCCGGAGGGCGTGGTCTCGCTCGACGCACCAGTCGCCGAGAATTTGCGCAACCTCGCCCTCGCCAAAAAGGTGGACATCTCGGATCTGATGGTCTGCATGCTCGACCGCGACCGCCACGCCGAGATGATCGCCCGGATCCGCGAAGCCGGGGCGCGGATCATGCTGATCTCGGATGGCGACGTCGCCGGCGTCATCGCCGTTTCCCAGCCGGATGCTGGCGTGG
>DAOMCN010000066.1:6825-8617 GCA_035427885.1 Acidocella sp.
GACATGTATCTCGGCTCAGGCGGCGCGCCAGAGGGCGTGCTCTCTGCGGCGGCGCTGCGCTGCATCGGCGGCCAGATGCAAGGCAAGCTGCTCTTCGAGGATCAGGGCCAGATCGACCGCGCGCTGACCATGGGCATCACCGACCCGACCCGCATCTACACGATCGAGGAAATGGCCAAGGGCGATGTCATGTTCGCCGCCTCCGGCGTCACCACCGGCCCGATGTTGCGCGGCGTGGTGCGTTCGGGGAGCGTCGCCGTTACCCATTCCATCGTCATGCGCAGCAAATCCGGCACGGTGCGCTATGTCGAGGCGCACCATAATTTCGCCCGCAAAAACCTCGTCGGCTGACCCCCACCCCATAAACCCGGCCAAAAAAAACGCCCCGCATGCACTTCGGGGCGTTTTTATTTCGATGAGTCCTGCGCCTTGCGTTACGCGGCCTGCGCCAGGTTTAACGCATCGGCGCGCCCGGCAAGCAGTTCGCGAACTGCCGCAGGCACCTGCCGCGCGGCCTTGGCGCGGGGATAATCCATCTCCGCAATCGCGTTGCCCTGACCAAAAAGCGCCTCATGCTCAGCCCAGTTGTCGAACGCCATACGATCGACGTTATCCACGAACGTCTCCGCCGGGGCACCTTCCGCGAGGATCAGCGCATGCTCGGCCAGTTCGACATGGTAATACGTAAAGTGCTGCGGCATGTCGCTCTCGCGGATGATCGACGTCCCGTTGACCATCGCGCCGGCCTGGACCAGTACCCCGCCGACGAACATCGCATGTTCGGGCGAGACCAGCAGATCGCGCTTTGGCATATTCTCCGCAATCGCTCCGGCCTTGATCCGAACCGGCATCAGGCGCAGCGGATCAGAGAACAGCGCGGAGACCGTCTTAACCCCGATCCAGCGCACCGGCAGCGCCTGCCCCTGCACCGTCAACACGAGATCCCCCGCCTTGAGCGCTTCGACCTCGACCTCGCCCTGCGCCGTGGTAATCCGCGTCCCGGCCAGGAAACAAAGCGGCGTACCGCTCGAATTGTTCACCACCACCGTAGTGGACGTGCCCGTGGTGCTCTGGTTTGTTGTGGCCCTTGTGGAATACGTCACATCGGCGAATTCAAAAGCCGGGCTGGTCGAAGCCTGGGTCGCGACAACGGAAGTATAGCCGCCAGCAATATTGACGCTCACATAGAGCGACGACGCGCCGGTGGCGGCACCATTATTTGTGATCAGCTCCTGCCCCGTGATCGTATAGACCGCCGTTGAGCCGTTATAAAATGTGAGCGTGTTGCCCGCATCGACCGAGCCCCACAGCAGACCAAAATAACTCTGGGCTGCGGTAAAGTTAATCGTGACCGAGGAGTTTGGTTCGGCGGCAAGGTAGTTGCCCGCAAAAGTATCGGCTGACGTGGAGGTGGCGCCAAGATAAGGGGCAGCCGAGATACCTGAACTCCCACTATACACACCGCCATCGCCGCTCGTCCCGGTGGTGCCAAAAACAATGGAGCCGCCGGAAAATTGGAGGTTGTTCGCGGTATTGATATAGCCGCTTGTACCCGAGGTCCCTAGGTCAAGGGTATTGAGGCTGCTGTTCGTGGGCAGGGTCGTGCCCGTCGCATACGAAGTTGTATAGGAAGTCGGATAGGAAGCGGACATTTTATACTTTCACTAAAAAACCACCCCATGGTTGGGCGGATAAAACGTAGGCAAGAATGTCCGATTTATTAACAAAAGTTTTCTTTCCGAGCAAATGAACTATTGGTGAGTCCCCAAGCAGCCAGGCCGCCGCCCCGCCA